>JAEUIK010000448.1 GCA_016793185.1 Planctomycetaceae bacterium
GGCCCCGGCCGAAGCGCCGGCGGTCTACACTCCCGCTGCCAGCGAGGCCGGGACCACGCTGCCGCACTAAGCGGTCATTCGCCGCGATGACTTATTCGCTGGCGACCCACCGCAGATCGAAGCCAAACAAGAAGCCCAGGGATTGCCATCCCTGGGCTTTTCTTTTTTTTGCCGGGGGCGAGGCACGACGGCCTGCGCATCGCTCGTCGTGGAATCGAGCTCAGCCCCGGCTGGTTGCCGGCAGCGCGTCGACCGCGAATGCCACCTCGCGGCGGCGAGGGTGCGGCGGTTGCGCGTAGGCCGACTGCGTGCTCGGAGGCTTACTGACGATCGCGCCGGGCACTCCGTCGAGCAGGCCGTTCTGGCAAAGATCGGCGATCGAGTCGACGACCAGGTCGGGCCGGTACGCATACCGGACCAGGTCCTCGCGCTGCGTTCCGCCCGAGAGCACGAGGATCGTGCGGTAACCCATCTGGACGCCTCCCAGGATGTCGGTTTCCATCGTGTCGCCGATCATTGTCGTTTCGGCGGTGGCGAGTCCGAGCTCCTTGCGGGCCGAGCGCATCATGACGGGGCTCGGCTTGCCGACGCTGAAGGCCTTGATGCCGGTGGCCGCTTCGAGCATGGCAACGGTGGCCCCGCAACCGGGACGCAGCCCTTGCGAGGTGGGGCAGTTGGGATCGAGATTCGTGGCGATGAGTTTGGCGCCACCCACGATCATCCGGACCGCGGCCTCCATCATCTCGAAATTGATGGACCGGCCTTCGCCCACCACCACGTAGTCGGGATCATGGTCGACGATCGAATAGCCGTTGTGATGCAAGGCCTGCAGCAAGCCTCCTTCGCCGATGACAAAGGCGGTGCCGCCGGGCTTTTGCTGGGCCAGGAAGCGCGCGGTCGCCATGGCGCAGGTGAAGATGTGTTGTTCTTCGACGTCGATTCCCATGCGCCGCAGCTTGGTGGCGACGTCGCGGCGCGTGCGCTGGCTGTTGTTGGTGAGGAAGGCGAACGGAATCCCCAGCGCGAGCAGTCGGCTGACAAACTGCTGGGCGCCCGGGATCAGTTCGTTGCTGCGATAGATCACTCCGTCCATGTCGATCAGAAAACCTTGTCGCATCGTTCGTTCCATTGTGGAGGAAGGGGCGCTCGGCCGCGGCCGCGAAAATGGGCCGCGCGGGCGCGCCGTGATCAGTTCGGTTCGAGTTGCCGGGCTCGCGACGACCGCAGGGGGGGTGAGCGAGCGCCTCCCGACCGGAAAACGCAAACCGCGGACCAGCAGGGCGAAACCAGCGTGCTAGCGAAGCGGCCATCGACGCAGACTCCGAATGTCGCACAAGTTAGGCCGCGACGTCGCGAGGCCGCGAACTTAGCGAAAAATCCTGGTTTTTCGCGAGAGTGGCCCGGCTGCTCAGATTCTATGCAGCCGCGCTAACGTCCCGTGCATCGCAGATGAAGAGTTGGAGAGTCCCGCAGCGCGCGAACGCCGACCGTTAGCGCTGCGATCGATTCTCACGAGTTGCGGCGCACTGCGAGGATCGTCAAGTCGTCGGGCGGGCTGAGCCCCACATAATGATCCTCGACGCTTTCGCCGACGCGCCGCACCAGTTCGGCGACCGGCGCCGTCGCGTGCGCCCGCACCAGCTCTTCCAGGCGCGCGTGGCCGAACTGTTCGTTGGCATGATTCATGGCCTCGACGATGCCGTCGGTGCAGAGCACCACAAGGTCACCAGCCTCGAGCACCAGCGGCAAGCCGCGCCCGTACTCGGGATCGTCGAGTACACCCAACGGCAGGCCGGTCGCCTCGAGCGGCACGAACTGATCCTGGGTGACCGAGTAGCGCAGCGCCGGCGCGTGTCCCGCGTTGGCGTACTCGATCACGTGCCGATCCGCATTGAGCTCCACCAAGGCCAGGGTGATGAATCGCCCCTCCTGCAGATCGGCGGTCAGCGCCCGCCCGAGCAGGCGCAAGAGCTCGTCGGGTCCAGTGTGGTCGAGCACCAGCGCGCGCAGCGCCGCGCGGACCGAGGCCATCAGCAGGCTGGGTCCCAAGCCGTGCCCGCTGACGTCGGCAATGACCAGTCCAAATTTTCCTTCGGCGAGGCGGATCACATCGCAGTAGTCGCCCCCGACGGCCTGGTGCGGGACCCACCAGGTGGCCAGCTCGTAGCCGGCGATCTCGGGGAGCTTTTGCGGCATGAAGCTGCGCTGCACGTCGCGGGCGACATTCAGCGAGCTTTCGACGTGGCTCCGCTCCCGGATCTCGTCGACGAGACGCGCGCGATCGAGCGCCGCCGCGGCATGCTGGCTGAACGCCACGGCGACTTCCTCGTCGAACGCCGTGAACGCCGCGCCGCGCTTGTTCAGCAGCTCGAGGACGCCCAGCAGCGCTCCGTCGTGCGGCGCCAACAGCGGGAGCGCCAGAATGTTGCGCGTGTGATAGCCCGTCGCGCGATCGAACTTGGGATCCCAGCGCGGGTCGGCGGCGGGATGCGGCACATTCGCCAAGCGCCGGGTGCGGGCGACGTCCCCGGAGATGCCGGCGCCGAGCCCCTTGCGGATTTCAGCAATCTCCAACCCCAGTGCCACGCGTGTGAACAGCTCTTCGCGTTTGGGATCGTACTGATAAAGGCTCGCCCGCTCGCAGTCGAGGGCCTCGCTCGCCTCGCGCGTGATCGCGCCCAGGATCGTGTTCAGGTCGAGGTCCGTGGCCAGGTGGCGGGTGATGTCCAGCAGGTTCTCCAGCGCGACCAGGCGCTGCCGGAGCTCGTCGCGCGAGAGCTGCGAATGATCCCCGAACACCGACTGCTTGGGGCGCTCGGCGGAAACTTCGGCCGGACGTGCGCCGGGATCGGGTTGCATCGAGGGGAACCTACCGATTCGGCGGCGAGGAATTCGAGTAGCAACAATGACCTTGCGTAGTTTGGCAAGGCGAACTCGGTTCGACAAGGCGCGCGAACTCAGTCGAGGCGGTTCTCCCACCGCGTTGCGAGCCACTCGGGCGAGACGAAACGCCGCAGCAGCGCGTCGAGATTCTGCCGCACGAGGGCCGCGGTGTCCGGATCGAGCTCGGTACGAGGGTGGTGCGGATCGACGTCGAGTCCCTGCCAGCCCAGCCGCACTCCCCACTGCAATTTTCGGGCGCTGGCATTGAAGCGTTCCGCCACGCGCAGCCCCCAGAGCAAACCAAAGCGGTCGCGAAAATCGCGCCAGATGCGGTCGATCGGCCGGGCCGCTGGAGGTCCCGCGGGCAACCAGGCCTCGAGCGCCAACGACGCACTCCACAGCGCCAGCCCGGCCAGTGCCAGCGACTGACTGTGAGCCTGTTGAGGATCGGCCCAGCCGAGTGCCGCGGCAAACAGGAGCGTCCGTCCGGCGGATGCGGCCAGGGCCACCGGCCAGCGGCGCGTCGGCAGTGTATTCGCGAGCCCCAGTCCCCAC
>JAEUIK010000566.1 GCA_016793185.1 Planctomycetaceae bacterium
CGCGATCTTGATTCTCCTGGGCTGCAGCGCCGTTCAGGCCGCGGCTCCCAGCTCCGACCCGATCCAGAGCACCACGGAACTCGGCATCACCGTCGAGCCCAGCCACATCTTCGACGCCTTCGAGGAGTCGATCGACTTCTGGCCGTCGGTTCGCAAGTACGTCGTCAGCGACAGCTTTGACGTGGCGGAACGGCAGAACCGCGTGCAGGCCGCCGCCTTCGTCAAGCGCGTGCAAGACGATCTGCACGGTCGCCTGTTCGGCGGCGACGAGGCGAAGGCCAAGGACGTCGTCGATTACGTCACCTGGGGGCTCCGCCGGGCGCAATGCTATCGCGACCTGCGCGGCGAGTTGCCGCCGGAGTCGCTCGTGCGGCTGCGCGGCCAGTTCGAGGCGCTGTCGAAGGTCTCGCGGCAAGAGGGACGGCCGTTGGACCCCACGACCGTCTCGGCCGAGATGGAAACGGCCATGCGCCCGCTGAACCTCACGACGGAGAAGCAAACTCGAGCGCTGGAACTGTGGCGGCGACTCGCGGTCTGCACCGCGCGGCTCAATGCCACCGAAGCGGCGATGGTCATTCACCGGGCTGACGGCGAGGCGGGGAGCGGTCCCGACGGCGACTTGATTCGCAAAATCGCCGCCGCGGCTGACTGGGCCCTGATCGTCAAGACCGGCAAGAAGACCACTCGGCAGGACTTCATCGCGGCCTGGCACGAGCTGCACGACCAGCCCGTCGCCGAAGTCGCGTCCGCGATGGGGCAGTAGGCGGCGCTCTCGCCGGCGACCAACCTGAAAAAAACCACGCGCTCTGCGGACAAACCTCGGGCCATCAACTCGGGGGGAGTCCGCGAGCGCGTTTCGGATCCTGGGGAGCAGAACTCCCCCGCTGCGGCCGCCGGCTCAGGAGGATTCTTCGAGGCGCTGCAGCCGGCCCAGCGCCAGGGCGCCGAGTTCCTCGCGGCGCACAACTCCCAGCCAGCGCAGTTCGCGGCTATTGTTGACGACCGGCAAGAGCGTCACGCGTCGCTCGACAAATCGTTCCAACGCCAGCGGCAAGGGATCGGTCGCAGTCAGCGGAGTCGCCTCCTCGCGCAGCAGGTCGGCGGCCAGCAGCAGGTCGCCGGCCGACGTCGCGCCGGGGGTGGGCATTTCCTCCAGCAATACCTCCCCCACGAGTCGCCCTGCCGGGTCGACGACGGGCATGAGGGGCGCCGCCGAGTCGGCAAAGCGCCGCGCGAGCTCAGCCACTGAGGCCCCCGGCGCCACGGGAGTCAGCGGTCGGGCCGAAAGAAAATCGGCCACGACGAACTTTGTCAGCAGCTCGCGGGCGTAGCCTCCCTGGTGTGCGGGCGATTGCGCACGGGTCGGCACTTGCTCGTGGTAAATCGACTGCTCGTCGGACAGCATGAAGGCGATCACGCAGACCCACAGCGTGGGGAGCAAGAGGTCGTATCCTCCGGTGATCTCGCTGACCATCACCAGCGTCGAAAAGGGGGTCTTGGCAGCGGCGGCAAAAAAGCCCGCCATGCCGACGATCACATAACTGGCGGGATGCGGCACCAGCGACGGCATCGCCTGGTGAAAGAGCAACCCGAGCGCCCCGCCGGCCGAGCCGCCGATGACCATCGAGGGGCCAAAGACGCCGGCCGAGCCGCCGCTGCCGATGGTAAGGCTGGTGGTCAGGATCTTGCCGAGTGCCAAAGCGACCAGCACGGCGGCCGTCATGCCCGACTCGTTGAGCAACGCCCCTTGCAGCGAGCCGTAGCCATACGAGAGAACGCCCAGCACCTGTGGGTTCTCAGCAAACGCGTAATACAGCGCGACGCCAATCGCGCCGGTGGCGAGA
>JAEUIK010000576.1 GCA_016793185.1 Planctomycetaceae bacterium
CGCGGACGAGATCGGCCAGCGCCTCGGTCTGGTGCTTGAGCTCCCAGTGGATCTCGGCGCGCGTGCGATAGCTGGCCGAGCGCTGGGCGTCGCTCACCCGCAGGCGATCGCGGGACTCGATGGCGCGGGTGATGAGCGGCAGTGCGGCTGCAAAATGCCCCGCCCGCAACTGCGCGACCGCCATGTTGTGAATCACCTGGGCGACGTCGGGATGCTCGGCCCCGTAGACCTTCTCGTAGATTGCCAAGGCCTGGCGGTTCGCGGCGGCGGCCTCGTCGAAGCGGCTGGTCTGCTGATAAACGACAGCCAGATTGCCCAGCACCAGCGCGATCCGCGGGTGCTCGGCGGGGAACGACTTGCGATAGATCGCCAGGGCCTGCTGGTACGCGGCCTCGGCATCCTTTTGCCGGCGCTGCGATTCGTAAAGGTTGGCGAGATTTCCCAGCGTGTCGCCCACGACCGGGTGATCGTTGCCCAGGGCGCGGGCCCGCGTGGCGAGGGCCTGTTGGTAGTACTTTTCGGCCTCGGCGAGGCGAAACTGGTCGAAGCAGACGATGCCCAGGTTGTTGAGGCTCTGGCCGACGTCCTGATGGTCCGCGCCGAGCGTGGCCCGGCGGATCGACAACGAACGTTGGTAGTAGGTCTCGGCCTGCGCGAAGCGCCCTTCGTAGAGACAGAGATTGCCGAGATTGTTCAGCGCGTCGGCGATGCGAGGATGTTGGGGAGGCAGCAGTTGCTGGAACGCCGCCAGGGCTCGCTGGAGCAACGTTTCGGCCTCGGAATAGCGTCCCTGGCTGAAGATGAGAATCCCGAGGTTGTTGAGCGTCTCGGCCGTCTCCGGGGTGATCGCTCCCGGAGTTGCTTCGCGGATCGCCAGGGCCCGGCGATAGCTCGCTTCGGCCTCCCGGTAGCGGCCCAGCTCCATGTAGGCGCCCCCCAGGTTGTGTTCGGCGAGCGCGACCCCCGGGCTGTTGTCGCCCGCTGCCTGCTGATGGATCGCCAGCATCTTGCGATACAAGTCGATCGCGTCGCCATAGCGCCGCTGGCTGAAGTAGACGTTGGCCAGCGAGTTCAGGCTGTCGGCCACGAGCGGGTGCTCGCGACCGTAGAGCTTCTCGAACATCGGCACCGAGCGCTGATAAAGTCGCTCGGCTGCGGCGCTTTGTCCGAGCGCGTTGTGAATCCAGGCCAGATTCTCGAGCGAAACCGCTGTCAGCTCCGGCCGGTCGGCCAGGTCACGCTCGGCAATCACCAGCATCTGCTGGGCGAGCGGGAGCGCATCGCGATAACGCGCCTGGCCGCGCAGCTCGGTGTAGCGCGCCTCGAGCTCGACGAGTCGCTCGAACGCGTCCTCGGCCCGGCCGGTGGCGGGGCAACCCAGCAGCACCGCGATCACTCCCGCCGCGATGAACGCCCAGACCACGCGCGGAGCGAAGTCGCCGCCGCGGCGGGCGGGGGTGGTGGGGGGCGTCGGGCCTCCCAGGGGTTCGTTTCCAGCCAGGGAGTGACGCGTCGGGGGGCAGCGGAGCGGGCGATTCATGGTGACGAAGCGTGGGGCAGGGTGGGGCAGGGGGGCTCGAACTGCGGCGGACTCCCGTCGGAAACCGTTTACGGCTTCAGATAGACCTTCTTCCGCAAATTCAACTGCAACTGCGGCAGCGTCGGCTGGTAGTTGCCGTCGGCGAAGTACTTGGCCATTTTGTCGTGGCAATTGCGGAAGCTGGCCTCCAGATCGATCGAGCCCTGCGTCGTGTGGAGCTGCTGGACCACGAAGTAGGTCATCAGGCTCATACGCACCGGGAAATCGTCGGCCTTGGGGACCATCACGCTTTGGAACGGCGAGCAAGTGGCGAACAGCGCGGTGTCGTTCTGGCCGATGTCCTTCAGCCGGGCGATTTCCTGGTCGAGGAAGTCGAACTTCACCGACTCGGCCTTCTGCTCGTTCAGGCCTCCCTTGGCCGAGACGCCGAATCCGCCTGAGTGGCAGGAGTCGAGCATCACGACAATCTGCCGGCCGTCGAGCGCCTGGTGCAGCCAGTTGCCGAACTCGTCGTCGGTGATCGTGGTGGCCAGCTCCATCGCCATGGCCTTGTGGAAGGGCTCGGTGAACTGGCCGACCAGCTCGCGCGCCCGCCGCACCGCGGCCATCTTTTCGGGGGCCAGCGAACCGGATTGCGCTTCCTCTTCCGCTTTCTCGTACAAGTGGTAGCCGAGATAATCCGCGGGGATCAGGGTCTCGTCGCTGGCGTTATCGGAGCCGGGCTCGGGCTTCTCGTCGCCGCTCAGATCGGGAATCTGGCCGCCGTGGCCGGAGAAGTAGATGACGCAGACGTCGCCGGGACCCGTCACGCTGGGAAGCCAGCGGGTGACGGCCTCTTGCAGGTTGCGCTTGGTCGCTTTCTCGTTGGTGAAGAGCAGCACCTCGTCAAACTCGCCCATCTCCTTGAGCGCGATTCCCAATTGCTCGGCGTCGATCGCGCACGTCGGCAGATTCAGCGGGCGTCCCTCCTTCGAGGCGCGGATTGCCTCGTCGTTGAACAGGTACTCGGCGACCCCGAAGAAGACGCCAAACCGCTTGGCCGGCCGCTCGGCCAGAGGCTCGGCCCGATCGTAGGTCGTGATGTCGAGGTGCTGGATCGACCACTCGGCCGGTTTTTCCTTGGCCAGCTCGAGCTCGACTCCCTTGAGCTGCTTGGCGCCGACCGCGTTGAACAGTTCGGCGCGCAGCCGCGGATCCTGCAGGCTTGCCAAGGGTTCGGTCGCGGCGAGCACCGTGATCCGCTCCGGGCCGAACGGCGCGCTCACCTCCCAGCGAAAGTTGTCGCCCGCCGCTGGAATCTGGACCGGCTGCTTGGCCGGGAGCTTGTTGTTGCGCTGCTCGGCGTTCGGAAAGATCAGAAAGACTTTGCCGTCGGCCTGCTTGTAGAAGACGTAAGCGAAGGCATCGATCTCGCTGGTCACCGTGATCTTGACCTGCTCGCCGGCGCGGTAGTCGCGGCTGGGGCGATCCACCGCCACCCGCACGAAAAATCGCGTTGCAAAGTTTTCGGCCGCGGTCACTTCGCCGGGCGGGGCCGCGGGTGGAGCGGCCGGGCTCGCAGCCGGCGGCGCGGTCGGAGTGGCCTCAGGAGTGACGGCGGGGGCCGGTGGCGGAGCCGGCTCGGCGGCGGGCTGCGCCCAGGCCGCGCAGGCCAGCGTCGAGCAGGCGAACGTTAGCAAACCGTCGCGAAGCAGACGTTTGAGAGGGGCGTTCATGGCGGTGACAATCCAAAGGGTGCGAGACTGCTGGGGGTGAGCCGCGCCAGAACCGCTTGCTCGGGCGCCGCCGGGTGAAGTACCGGTTGGCAAGTTGACGCGCGACCCGACTATTGTTGCGCGAGGCGGAAGGCGTCGCAACGAAAAATGCCCGACTTGCCACGGTTGCCTAACCGGCAAACTTGCGCGAATCGGCGCAGTGCGTCGAGACCCGTGCTGGCGGAGCCGCGCGCGGCTGCCGGATGACCGCCGCGTACTAGACTCAGGTGGGGGGATGCTCGGTAGAATGACGCCCGGCGACGCCGGATGGTGTGACCTGGCCAGCGCCGCACCTGATTGGATCCCCACTTCGGAAGGATGTTCGACATGGCTCTGAGCCGCTTTCGTCCCGTCTGCTTGTTCGCGCTGTTGATGCTGCTAGCTGCCTGCTTCGGCCATCCCGCGCAAGTCGCCGCGCAGCCGGCGCGGAGCGCCCCGGGCAAGGCGCCGACGGCCGAAGAGCAGGCGATTCGCGCGGGCACCCAGGCCTACGCCAAAGCCTACAATGCCGGGGATGCCAAAGCCTTGGCGGCCTTCTGGACCCTCGACGGCGACTACACCGACGAGCAGGGGCGCGAGTTCCGCGGCCGCGCCGAGATCGAGAAGATGTTCGAGGCCACGTTCGCCAGCCAGCCCGGCGTCAAGCTCGACGTGCAGACCGAATCGGTTCGTTTCCTGAGCCCGGACGTCGCACTGGAGACCGGCACGGCTTGGGCCGTTCCAACTCACGGAAATCCCACTTCAGCGCGGTATAGCGCGACGCTCGTCAAGCGCGACGGTGCTTGGCTCCTGGCCAGCGTGCGCGATTCCGCCCGCGTGGCCGCATCGAATTCCGAGTATCTCCGCGGGCTCGAGTGGCTCGTCGGCCAGTGGCAGGCCACGGCTGGCGACGCCCGCGTGAACGTCAAAGTGGAATGGATCGCCAACCGGAACTTCCTCTCCCGTAGCTTCTCGACCGAGACCGGCGGGAAGATCACCCAGTCGGGCACGCAAATCATCGGCTGGGATCCGCGCTCGGGCGAGATCGTGTCGTGGCACTTCGACTCCGACGGCGGCTTTGGCCGCGATCGCTGGAACAAACGCGGGAACAAGTGGTTCGTCGAAACGCAGGGCGTATTGCGCGACGGCAGCGCCAGCTCGGCGCTCAACAGCATTACGCCTCTTGACGCCAACAGCTTTACCTGGGAATCGACCGCGCGCCTGGTGAACGGGACCGCGCTGCCCGACACCGAGCCCGTAAAGTTCCAGAAGCTCAACGCCGCGCGCTAATCGCTCCCAGCTACCTTCATCACCGGGAAACCTCACGATGTTCAACACGCGTCATCGCAACGTGTCACCGCTATCGCTCGCGCTCGGTGCGGCAGTCCTGCTCGCCGGCGCGCTCCACACGCCGGCAGCGCTCTGGGCTCGCGGCGGAGGCGGAGGGGGATTCCATGGCGGGGGAGGCTTTCATGGCGGCGGCGGGTTCGGCGGCTACGGCGGTGGTTTCCATGGCGGCGATTTCGGCGGCGCTGGAGGCTTTCACGGCGGCGACTTCGGCGGGGACCACTTCGGTGGGTACGGCGGCTACGGCGGCGCTGGCGCCGCACGCGTCGGTGGCTACGGCGGCGACTTCCGCGCCGGCGGTCTCGACAACTTCTCGCGGGCGGGCCAGTTCAACAACATCCGTCCCGAAACGCTGCACCCGGCGACTTCGAACCTCGGAGTCGGCGACCATCGTGCCCTGCCGGGGGATTGGGGCCTGGGACGCGCGGGGGATCGGGGACTCGACTATCTGAACCGCGGCAATTTCACGCGCCCGGTCGCCGCGAACTGGGCCGCCAATCGCGGTACCGATGTCCGGCGCAACTTCAACCAGTTCAACTTCTACGGGCGGGGCTGGTACGGCCGCAATCCAGCAGCCTGGTACGCCAACGGCTGGCGCCATGGCGGCTACTGGGGTTGGGCCACGTGGCCGATGCTCGGTGGCTGGTTCGGATGGGGCGCCGGCGTGTCGCCCTACTACTACGACTACGGGAACACCCTCGTCTATCAAGGCGACGAAGTCTACCAGGATGGCCAGCCGCTCGCCTCGGCCGACGAGTACTACCAGCAAGCTTCGGATCTGGCGGCTGCCGGACAGAACGCCGACGCGCCGGTCAACAACAGCAACAATCCCGCCAGCGGCGACGACTGGCAGCCCTTGGGCGTCTTTTCGCTCGTGCAGGGCGAACAGTCGGATACGTCGGCGCTCTTCCAGTTGGCCGTCAACAAGCAGGGACAGATCGCCGGCAATTACAGCGACGTCCTCAGCGGCGGCACCCTGCAGGTTCACGGTTCGGTCGATCAAAAAACTCAGCGCGCCGCCTGGACCGTCG
>JAEUIK010000620.1 GCA_016793185.1 Planctomycetaceae bacterium
TAAAATCATTGAAAACGTTCTGCTTGCGGAGCTTGGTTCCCGCCTCGTGCCACTCGCGTCCATACTCCCCCCCGCCGCGCAGATTCGGCAGGGCAAAGACTCCCCCGCGCTCCATCCAGACCAGGTTGCTCACCGAGAACGAAGGGGTGAGCGCGATGTTGAACCCGCCGTAGCCGAACAAGAGAGTCGGATTCTGGCCGTTCAGTTCGAGCCCCTTCTTGTGGCTGATGAACATGGGCACCCGCGTGCCATCGGAACTGGTGTAGAAAACCTGCCGGGTCTCATAAGCGGCAGGGTCGAAATCGACCTCCGGCCGGCGGAAGAGCGCGCTCTGGCCCGATTCCAGGTCGTAGCGATAAACCGACGCCGGCGTGATGAAGCTGGCGAATGAGTAGAACGTCTCGCGATCGCTCCGCAGCCCCCGAAATCCCGCTGCCGTACCGATCCCCGGCAGCTCGACTTCGCGCTCGAGTTTGCCGTCGAGAGTGAACACCTTGATCTGGCTGCGGGCGTCTTTGAGATAGCTGAGGAAGAGGCGATCCCCCACGATGCTCGCGGTCAGCAGCACCTCTTCCGCCTCGGGCACGATCGGCCGCCACTCGGCGCGCTCGGGCTGCTCGAGATCGATCGCCACCACGCGCCCACGCGGGGCGTCGGCATCGGTGCGAAAGTAGAAGAGTGTGCCATCGTTGCCGAGATAGTCGTACTCGGCGTCGAAGTCGGGCAAGAGCTCGACGACCCCCGCGTCGCCATGCCCGAGGGGCTTGTAGAAGATCGCGTCCTTCCGCTCGGTGCCGCGGCGGATCGAGATGACGAGATAGGCGCCATCCTCGGTCGCGAAACCGGCGAATCCCCATTCCTTCTGGTCGAGGCGCTGGTAAATGAGCTGGTCGTCCTTCTGCGGCGTGCCGATCTGGTGGTAGTACAGCTTCTGGTAATAGTTGGTGTCGACCAGCTTGGTGGCGTCGGCCGGCTCGTCGTAGCGGCTGTAATAGAAGCCCTGGTTGTCGGGCGACCAGGATGCGGACGAAAACTTGATCCAGCGGAGCACATCGCTCAGGTCGTTGCCGGTCTCGACGTCACGGACGCGCCACTCCTGCCAGTCGGAGCCTGCCTGCGACAGTCCGTAGGCCATGAGCCGGCCATCGTCGCTGATCTCGAAATCGGTAAGCGCCGTGGTGCCGTCGGCCGAGAGCTTGTTGGGATCCAAGAGGAGCTTGGGCTCGGCTTCGAGGCTCTCGGCCCAGTAGAGGACGCTCTGGTTCTGCAGCCCGTCGTTCTTGGTGAAGAAGTACCGGCAGCCCCGCTTGCTGGGGACGCCGTACTTGGCGTAATCCCAAAGACGGGTGAGACGGGTCCGAATCGCCTCGCGCTCTGGGATCTTTTCGAGAAAGCCGAAGGTCAGGCGATTCTCGGCCGCGACCCACTCGCGCGTTTCGGGACTGTCGAGATCCTCGAGCCAGCGATACGGATCGGCGACTTGCGTGCCATGGTAGTCGTCGACCTGCGGAGCACGCCGAGCGGCGGGATAGGCATAGCCGGCGGTCGGGTTCGGCTCAGCAGCCCCGAGATCAACCGCGCTCAACATCAGCGGGACCATTACCAGCAGACAGCGTAACCGAAACATAGGCGTTCCCGTTGGTTTCGAACCAGGTTTCCGCGCGGGGTCACTGCGCGCGGGGCAGACTCGGCCGACTTCACATCCAGGTCTGGGGGACTTCTGCGCACCGCCGTCGGGCGCTGACAGGTCAGGCCGTATCCCAAACCGCCAACTGCGGCGCGAGCCTGGCGATCTGATCGGCCGTGTAGCGAATGATCTGGCCCGACGTCTTCAGTTGCAAGACTTCTTCGAAGACTTCCCGGGTCTGACGGCTGGTCAGGTGGCGCGTCAGCTCCTTGATCGTCGGAATCAGGGCCGGGCTCATGCTGAAACTGCGCAGCCCCATGCCGTAGAGCAGCGCAAACGCCCGCGGGTTGCCGGCCATTTCGCCGCACAAGGTCACCGGCTTTTTCAAGCGGTGGCACGTCTTGATGACGCCGTCGAGCACGCGGAGGACGGGTGGGCTCAGCGGCTGGCAAAGATGATTGACCTTTGGATTGTCGCGGTCGGCTGCCATCAGGTACTGCACCAGGTCGTTGGAGCCGATGGAGACAAAATCCACGACCTCCAGCAGCGACTCGATGCAGACCGCCGCGGCGGGCACCTCGAGCATCAGCCCGATCGGCACTGCGGCGTGCTTCTTCCCCTCCTGCTGGAGGCGGCGCAACGCGCGGCGGACCATGCCGCGCACCTTGCGCATCTCCTCGAGCGTGGTGATCATCGGGAATAGCAGGCGGACGTCCTTGGCAACGCCGCGCTCGGGGGCGGCGGCGCGCAGCACCGCGCGAATCTGCGTCGAAAAGAACTCGGGATGCTCGAACGAGAGGCGAATCGAGCGCCAGCCCAGAAAGGGGTTGGCCTCGCGGCTGTGCCCCAGATAGGGGATCGTCTTGTCCCCGCCCAGGTCGAGCGTGCGGATCGTGACGCGCCCGTTGGGACTGGCACGGATGACGCTGCGGTACGCCTCGAGCTGCTCCTCTTCGTCGGGGACGTCGGGATGCGTGAGAAACAAATACTCGGTGCGAAAGAGCCCAACGCCGCTGGCTCCCATCGCCCGAGCTGCGCTGGCGTCGGCCAGCCCATTGATATTCGCCAATAGTTCGATGGATTCGCCGTCGGCCGAGACGGCGGGCTGATCCCGGTTCTCGGCCAAGGCGTCCTTGAGATCGAAGAACTCGCGCTGGAGCTTGCGGTAGGCGCTGGCCACTTCTGGACTGGGATTGACGATGACGTGCCCCTCGCGGCCGTCGACGACGACCAGGTCACCGTTCTTGATCTGCCGCAGCACGCCGCGCACGCCCGACACCGCGGGGATGCCGCGACTGCGGGCCAGGATCGCGGCATGGCTCGTGCCACCGCCGGACTGCGTGACAATGCCGGCCACTTCGCGCTCGCCGAGCGTGATGACCTGCGAGGGGAGCAATTCGCCGGCGACGAGGATCAACGGCCCGGCGATCGCTTTCGACTCGGGCCGCAAGGCTTCCGAAAGATGCCCGCTGAGGCGCACGATCACGTCGCGAACGTCGGTAAGGCGTTCGCGGAGATACTCGTCCTTGGTCCGGGCAAAGAGGGCCGTGTACTCGTCGAGAAGCCGATGCAGGGCCTGCGGGGCGGTCTGCCGCTGATCGACGATCCAGCCGCGAATCTTGCTGGTGAACGCCGGATCGTGCAGGATCGTCTCGTGGCTGCGAAAAATCGCCGCCTCGGCCTCTCCCACCTGGGAGGTTACCTTCTGGTACAGGGCCCGCAGATCGGCCGCCGTGGCATCGCGGGCCCGTTCGTAGCGGGCGACCTCGTCGAGCACCTGGCTGGCATGCAGCGGCGCGCCGTCCCGCCGGACGAAGATCTCGTGGACGCAGTAGGCGGTTCCGACTGCGACCCCCGGCGAAACGACAATTCCTTTCCGCATCGACGCATCCTAACAGTCCCCGGGGGGCCAAACAACGAGCCCGGCCGGCAGGCCGCGCTCGGTGCAGAGCGGACCCGTCGGCCGGGATTGGGATCGGGCATGGCGGCCGCCACGGCGGACCGCCTGCGTGCCTCGCTTACCGCGTTTGGACCGAGATCTTCCGGGGCTTGGCCGCGCTCGACTTCGGCAGGTGCAGCGTCAAAACCCCGTGCGAGTACTCGGCGCTGATCCGACTGGCGTCGATCTCCTCGCTGACCTGAAACGACCGGTAGAAGTCTCCGACGCCGTACTCGCGGCGCTGGTGCTTGACTCCCTCCCGCTGGCGTGCCGGTACATGGCCGTAAATCTGCAGCGTGCCGCGCTCGAAATTGATGTCAATCTGGTCGCTCAGCAAGCCGGGCATATCGGCAAATACTGTCAGCTCCTCGGGCCCCTCGACGATGTCGACATTGGGGCGGTAGTAGCTGCCGCTGCGGGTGCGTTCGGTCTCGGCCGACACCTCGCCCGGCTCCTTGGTCACAGTCGCTTCGGTGGACATGGTGAGTTCTCCTCTCCTGGAAAAGCTTGTGCGGCGTGCCGCGGCGGGAATCCACCGCCGCGGCGAACTGGGACGGGCAACGCATCCGGCCGGCGCCGGGATCAGTTGCCGGCTTGCACCGGAATCTTGCGCGGCTTGGCGGCCTCGGCCGTCGGCAGCTTGATCGTCAACACCCCATCACGCAGGGTCGCCTCGACCTTTGACGCGTCGACGTCGACCGGGAGGCGCACCGTCCGCTGAAACGGCCCGCCATTGCGCTCGCGTCGATGAAACGCCTGCGCGCCATTGGCCGGGGCGGGGCGCTGCCCCTTGATCGTCAGCTCGCCACCGACGACCAGCACTTCCAGGTCGTCTTGCTTGACGCCCGGGAGCTCGGCCTCGGCATACAACTCCCCCTGGTCTTCCCAGAGATTGATCGCCGGATCGCCAGGACCACGGACCATTTCGCCGGCGGCCGGGAAGTGGGTGGAAAAGAAACGCTCGACCTCCTCGCGCCAGGGCTGAAACGGGTCGCGAGTCCAACTTCGTCGTACCATGGTTGACCCTCCTCGATGCACAGGGACCGCAGGGATTGTTCCGTTGATTCGCCCCATCCGGGGTGGCACTGCTCACAAGGACCGGGGATCGCTCTTGCGTGGCAGGCCCTTGGCACCGACTGCCGCGTGCGGCGTCGGACGGGGACTGCACGAGATTGAAGCAAACAGCGTGCCATCACATTGACGAAGATGCCTCAAATAAATAAACAACAAACACTTAACGCAACAACTAACGGTATTGAGATTGTTGAATTACTGCCATTTTGGCATCCAAGTAAACCCGCCGATTGTGCTGGAGGCGCGTGCCACACGAAAGCACGCAAGGGATTGGCGGAGTGCAGCGACGCCGTGGGCACGGGGCGAGAACCGCTGGAGACGAGACTTGTCGTCGGGATAACCGAGGAAACCCCCGGTTAAACCCGGGGAAAACGCTCCCCCCGTGGTTCGATTCGCCGCGCCGACGGCGATTACTGGCCGGTCCGAGAGCCGTTGTGACCACGGGGTGT
>JAEUIK010000661.1 GCA_016793185.1 Planctomycetaceae bacterium
TCACCCCGCGTCCCAGAGCCGTGAGGCCGCTGCCGCGGGGTGTTCATCGCGTTTACACGCGCACTGCGAACCTCGCCAGCAAAGCCTAAGCCCGTTGGGCGTACGAGGACCGCCGAGATGCCAAGGAAACAACCGCAGCCACATTTTAACGGAGGGCTAGGCGCGTGCCAGGGGCGAAATCCGGTGGCGCGCGGCGCGGCCGCCCCGCGGGGCTATTTTCGCCGCTTTTTCCGCTGCGCTTTCGACTTGGACTTTTTCGGAGGAAGCTTTCCCCCGCTGACTTGCTTGCGGGCGCCCGTGCGCGTCCCCTGCCCCGGCTTCTTGCCGCCGCGCGGCTGCGCCCCGGCGCCGCGCCCCGGCGTCCGCCCGACCACGCGAAAATCGAGCTCGCGCCGTTCGACGTCGGCACGAACCACTGCCACGCGGATCCGGTCGCCCAGTCGATAGGAGTTGCCCGAGCGGAAGCCCGACAGCGTGTGCGCCGTGCGGTCGTACTTGTAGTAATCGTCGGCGAGCGAGCTGACGTGGATCAGCCCTTCGGCCGGCAATTCGATCCCCTGCGCGAACATGCCGAACTCGAGCACGCTGGTGACGACCGCGTCGAGTTCCAGCCCGGGACGTTCCGCGAGATAACTCAGCAGTTTGACTTTGGTCAATTCGCGTTCGGCAGCCTCCGCCCGGCGTTCCCGTTCGGAGCAGTGCTCACCTTGCACCAGGAGCTCGGCCAGATCGTTGGTCGGCTTGCGGTGCGTCAACAGACTGTCGATCAAGCGATGGATGGTCAGATCGGGATAGCGCCGAATCGGCGAGGTGAAATGGCAATAGCAGTCGCTGGCCAGGGCGTAATGCCCGTCGACGGCCGGACTGTAAACCGCCCGCTGGAAGCTCCGCAGCACGGCGTAGTTGACGGCCTGTTCCTCGGGGCGGCCGACGACGCGTTCGAGCAGCTTCTGCAGTTCGAAGCGGCTTTCCAGGCTCTCGACGACGATTCCCAGCCCGGTGACGAACTCGGTGAGGGCCTTGAGCTTGCGGGGATCGGGCGCGGAATGCACGCGGCGCAAGAACAGCAAGTCGGCTCCGAAGAGCTGCTCGGCCACCGCCTCGTTGGCCGCCAGCATGAACTCCTCGATGATCTGATGGCTGACGGTGTTGATCACCCGGTGCGCACCGGCGACCCGCCCCTCTTTGTCGAGGTCGATCTTCACCTCGGGCATCGTCAGCTCGATGGCTCCGCGGCGCATGCGCCGCTGGCGGAGGATCATCGCCAGCTCGTGCATCCGCCCCAGCAGCGCGTGCACCTCGGGCTTGAGCTTGCTCTTCCAGCCGGCCGGGTCCGCCAGGTACTCGTCGACTTCCTCGTAGGTGAAGCGCCGCTTGCTGCGAATGGCCGCGCTGCAGAGCTCGACCCCGACGCGAATCCCCTCGGGCGTGAACTCGAGGAACGCGGTCTTGGTGTAGCGCACCCGGTCGGGCTGCAAGCTCGCCAGGCTGTTCGAGATCACCTCGGGGAGCATCGGCAGCACCCGGTCGGGCAGGTAGGTGCTGGTGGCCCGATTGTGCGCCTCGCGGTCGAGCGCCGTCTGAGGGCGGACGAAGTGCGAGACGTCGGCGATGTGGACGCCCAGGCGCCAGTGGTTCTTCTCGATCCGCTCCAGCGAGATCGCGTCGTCGAAGTCGCGGGCGTCGATCGGATCGATGGTGATCACCGTCTCGCCGGTCAGATCGACCCGCTGGCCGGCGATCTTTTCGTCGAAGTGCTCCGCCTCGAGGCGCGCTTCTTCGAGCGCGTCCTCGGCAAACTCCTCGGGCAGGGCAAACTCGCGAATGATCGAGAGCGTGTCGACGCCGGGCGTGCCGCGCGGACCCAGGACCTCGGTGATCACCCCCTCGCCGTCGTGGACGTGCGAGGGAAAGCGGACCATCTCGAACACGACCTTATCATCGGGCCGGGCGTTCTTGGCGCCGGGATCGCCGACGGAGATCGCCTGCGAGAAGAGCGTGCCGTCGACCTGCACGAAGCCGACGCCCCCCGACTCGAAGTAAGTGCCGACGAACTCATGGGTGTCGCGCTCGATCACTTCGACGATCGTCCCCTCGCGGCGGTCGCGCGGTCCGCCGAGCGCGCGGCTGAGACGCACGCGCACGGTGTCGCCGGTCGAGGCATCGGCCGCGTTGTGGGCGCCGATATAGATGTCGAACTCCTGCCCGTCCGTCGGTTTGGTCCCCAGCGGGCGGACGAACCCGAAGCCCGCCTGGTTGCGGCGGAAAATGCCCACCTGATCCAGCGATTGCTGGGCCGCGGCTTGGGCGGTCAGCAGCAGGTGGTTCGGGCCGTAGGCGAGCTTCTGCTCTTTGATGAGCCGCTTGATGAGCTTCTTGAGCTCGAAGCGCTGCTCTTGCGACAGGTCGAGCCGCTCGGCAATCACGCGTGGCTTGACGGGTCGGTAGTTCGGATCGCCGACAAACGCCAGGACGCGGGCTTCGAGCGACGTGTCGGTCATGCGGTGGTTCGCTGCCGGGGCCTATTGAGCGGAAGCGCCGGCGCCGGCCGAGGCCGTGCCGCCGCTCCCCTTATACAACTTGCGGCCGATCTGGTGATTGAACATCGTCCAGGGGGTCTCGCAATTGGGATCGTCGCGCATCTGCTGCTGGAAGCTGTGAATCTTGGCGTCCAGGTTGTCGAGCTGGTGCAATGCCACGGCCTCGAGCGTCATGGGCAGTTTCGGGCTGCCGAACTCGTACTCGCCATGGTGACTGACGATCATGTGCTTGAGCCGGAGCACGAGCTCGTGCGGGACGGGCTCGCCCGACAGTTTCTCGGCTTCTTGCACCTTCGCGTCGAGGATGCCGACCCCCATCACGAGGTGGCCGATGAGCTGTCCCTCGTCGGTGTAGGCAAAGCCGCGATCGTAGCTCAGCTCGTTGATTTTGCCGAGGTCGTGGAGGAAGGCCCCCATCAAGAGCAGGTCGCGATCGACGGCCGGGTAGCGATCGATCACGCGGACGATCACTTCCATCAGGTTGACGACGTGGTCCAGCAATCCGCCCGAGTAGGCGTGATGATTCTTGACGCCCGCCGGGCAGCGGCAGAACTTGGCGATCAGCTCCTGGTCGAGCAGAAAGCATTCGGCCAGGTTCCGCAGGTGCAGGTTCTGCATCCCGCGCAACAGCTCGGAGAGCCGCGCGGCAAGGCGATCGATATCGCGATTCGACAGCAGCTGGAAGTCGGCCGAGTCGACCTCGTCGGGCGGGACGCGGGTGATCTGCGTGGCGATCATCTGCAGGCCGCCCTGGTAGATCTGCGTCGTCCCCTCGACGAGCACGTAGTCGCCGTTCTCGAAGCTGTGGTAGAGCGACTCGGTGGCGTTCCAGACGCGGGTGGGGATCGAGCCCGTCCGGTCGCGCAGTTCGAGCTGCAGATAGAGGTTGCCGTTGCGATTGGGACGAAGCTGCTTATCGGTCGCCAGGAATAGATCGTTGATCGTTTCCTGATGTCCCAGCTGGCTGATGAAACGGCGGGCCATACGCGATTCTAACCTGGCTAAACGAGCACACGGGGCACTTGAGCGGAGCGACGAACGAGGGCCTTTGGACCGAGAACCGGGCGAGGCAAATGCGTGCGGTGCCCGCCCGGGCGAGGCCAAAAAGAGTGAACTTAGTCTAGGGATTGGGGTGTCTGGTCACAAGGGGCGGGCAACCTTGCGGCTTTCGCGACCGTTGTCCTAGAATGCCGCCAGTTTGTTGCTGGCTGGGCCGGCGACCTTCCGATCCGTTCGTTTTCGCAGAGGAATATCTGTGCGCTGGAGCCAGACGCTCATCCCGACCATGAAGGAAAGCCCCGAGGGGGCCGAGATTCCGAGCCACGTGCTGATGCTGCGCGCCGGGCTGGTCGGCCAGTTGATGGCCGGCGCCTATACCTACCTGCCGCTGGGCTTGCGCGCGCTGCGCAAAGCCGAGCGCATCGTCCGCGAAGAGATGGATCGTGCCGGCGCCGTCGAGGTGCTGATGCCGGCCCTGACGCCGATCTCGCTCTGGGAGCGCACCGGCCGAGTCGAGGCCTTCGGCAACGTCTTGATCCAGTTCAAAGTGCAGCGCCAGAACCGCGCCGTCCACATGGCGCTGGGCCCAACCCACGAAGAAGTCGTCACCGATCTGGTCGCCAGACACGTCTCGAGCTATCGGCAGTTGCCGGTCACGCTTTATC
>JAEUIK010000794.1 GCA_016793185.1 Planctomycetaceae bacterium
CTGATGAACATCGTGACTGTGCTAGCGCTCGGGCAGTGCGCCCTTGGCGACGCCCGCCTGACAAGCGCCAAACTGTTCGTCGGTCTCGCCGGCCCGATCTCGGTCGGGGTGGCGATCGCGGTGCTGGCGAAGTCGATCCGCCGGCAGTCGGCCGAGCAGGAATTCGCGGCCTGGTTTCGTTTGCCGCGCGGCTGCGAGTTGGCCTATCACGAGGGGTGGTGGGTCGTCCATAGCGATGACTCTGGGCGAATTGACGAGGTTGGGAAGCTCTTGCCGGCGACGTGCCAGCAGTCATCTTGACCCCGTGAAGTCCCCTTTCTATTTTGGTCCGCCCCCAGTGGACAGATCTTCGTCGAACCTTGGTGCCGGCCGCGCATGCAGGTCAAGCTACTCGTACTCAACTTCAACGGCCGTCAACTCTTGGCGACCTATCTCCCCTCCGTCGTTCGTGCGGCAGACGCCGCAGGCGTCTATTGCACTGTGGGTGTGATCGACAACGACTCGACCGACGGTTCGCGCCAATGGCTCGCAACGAATTACCCCGACGTGCGCGTCTGGCACCGGCCCAATCGCGGGCTCTGTTCGTTCAACGACGTCCTGGCGCAGATCGACAGCCCGGTGGCGGTTCTGCTCAATAACGACATCGAACTCGACTCCGACTTCGTGCGCCGCTTGATTCAACCGCTGCAGCGGAGTCATACCGACTACGATCCACGCTGCTTCATGACCGCCCCGCTGTGTTGGGCACGCCACGGACGTAACTGCGAAGGGTTCAAGACGGCGGTCCGCTGGCGCTATGGGCTGGTGCAGGCAACCGGCCGCTTCGAGGGCCACGAACCGGGGATCTTTGAGCCCGGCCTGACCGCGTCGGCCGGTGCGGCGCTGGCCGTCGATCGCCAGCGTTTCCTGGAACTCGGCGGATTCGATCCGCTGTTCTTGCCCGGCCGCATCGAGGACCTGGACTTCGCCTATCGCGGCTACCAGGCGGGCTACCACGCCCGCTACGTTCCCCAGGCGATTTGCTACCACCAGGGCATGGCGACCTTCGGCGCGGTCTTCGGGGAGGAAGGCTGCGACGCCCTGGCCTTGCGCAACACGCTGCTGTTCCAATGGAAGAATCTCCGCACACCGCGCCACAGGCTGTACCAGGTGGGAGGAATTGCCGCGCGCGTGGCCACGGACCTTGCGCGGTCGCTGGGTGGGCCGCCGGGGCAGCGTTGGAAATTCGTTCGGGCACTGGCCGCCGCTTGGGCAAAGCGCCGCGAACTGACTGAGGGTCCGCAGCCGGCGCGCGATGCCGTCCGCGAACAGGAGTTCTTCCAAGAGTTCCTCCCTCGTCGACTGGCACAGGCCGGCGCCGAGTCCGTGCTGTTCGCGGCTCGCTGCTCGTCTCGCCGCGCGTCCCGACACCACACCGACGATTCCACCCGGGTCCGATGGGAAAGGGCCTTGCCGCAACAAGTATGAGCACTGCGCTAGCAACCATGAACACTGCGCTGCGATTGACAACGACGCCTGGCATCGCCTCCACTCCGGCCGGGGCACCGCCTCGCAGTGCGCGCTCGGCAAGCGACTATCCCCTCTCGCGCTATTGCCTCAAGCCACTGGCGGCCAGTGTCGCCGGCGCCTTGCGCGAAAGCTGCATTCGTCCGGGGCACGTGACCTTGCTCGGTGCGCTCTGTCAGGGGGGGGCAGCACTCGTCCTCGTAACCGGCATGGCTCCTCCCTTTGTCGCCGCGTTGTGGGTGCTCGCCGCCTGGTTCTGCGACCGACTCGACGGCGAGTTGGCTCGACGCCAGGGAACGGCTTCGAACTGGGGGGCGTGGCTGGATGCCAACCTCGACGAACTGGGCGACATCGGCATCCATGCGGCCGTCGCCGCGGCCGCCTCAATGGCCGTTGGCGCGGGCTGGCCGTGGGGACTGTTCCTGGCGTTCGTGGCCGGAAAGCACCTGTTCATGTACGGGCTGGCGAGCGAAGAGAGGTTGCCAGGGCGACCGGCCATTGCGGCAGCGAGCGCGAGTGCCGGTCCGCCCGGAGGGCTGCGGGCGTTGTACCATTTGCCGGCCAACGCCGACGTGCGGGTCCACGCCCTGATGCTGGCTCTGGCCACGAACTGCCTGGCGCTCGAGTTGGCAGCGGCGGCGCTGTACTACAATCTGCGCTGGATCGTCCGCTACGTGTTGGTTGCGCGCCGGCTGCGGGAGGGTACACGATGACCCCTCCCGGACATATCACCGCGGCCATCATTGCTGTGAACGAAGCACATCACCTGCCGGAGTTATTTCGCTCGCTGTCGTGGGTGGATGAGATCGTGCTCGTCGACGGTGGATCGAGCGACGCGACCGTGTCGATCGCCCGCCGTGCGCCGCGCGTCCGCTGCCTGGAGCGTCCGTTCGACAACTACGCAGCGCAGCGCAACTATGCGGCTGATCAGGCCCAAGGTCGTTGGATTCTGGCGATCGACGCCGACGAGCGGGCGACGCCGGGCTTTGCCGACGAGGTGCGTCGGCTGACCTCGCAGGGCAGCGCTAGCGCTTGGCGCGCGACGATTCGCAGCCGCATCTTTGGTCGGCGATTCCGCTTTTCGGGCACGCAGGATGATCGCCCCATTCGACTCTACGATCGCACGCAGGCCCGCTGGCACGGCGATGTCCACGAGCGGTTGTCGGTCGCGGGCCGAGTGGATCAGATCGCGGCTCCCTTGGACCACCAGACGCTCCCCGATCTCGCCTCGTTCCTGGCCAAGATGCAGCGTTACACGTCGCTCGCGGCCCGGGCAGCGGTCGCCGACGGTACGTCTCCCCGGTTGGGTCAGCGCTGGACAGGGGCCGCGCGGGAGTTCGCCCGTCGATTTGTCTTCAAGCAGGGCTGGCTCGACGGGCCCGAGGGCTGGGCCTTTTGTGCGTTGAGCGGGCTCTCGGCCTGGGTAGCTGCCGACAAACACCGCCGGCTCTGGAAGGCGAACCTGGCCGGCCGTGCCGCGTCGCCGTAACCGAATCCCGACAGCAGTTGCGTCTCCTCAGCAGATCTCGCTCACGGATGAGCATGTCGACCTCACAACTTCCCCTCCTGCCGCTGGTGCTCGACGGCGTGCCGCAAGGACTGCGGCAGGCTCTGACTCAAGAAGGTCTTGCGCACGTCGAGCGCGCGCCGGGCAAACCGGCAGGACGCTTTCTCCTTTACGATTCGCGGGGGGGAAAGCCGCGCGGGGTCGCCCCGGGGCAAATGCCCATCGATGTCGATGCGCTCCGCAAAGCCGCGACCTCGGATCCATTCGAAGATTTGTTGGACGAGCGTTCGGTGACGGTCGACTACCCGATCGGCGGTCGCGAGTATCGCGCCGAGATCGCCCGCATCGACAAGTGTCACGTTCGCCAGCAGCTGATGGCGGGGTTGCGTCGAGCAATCGAGCAGCGTGGCGGGGTCTGGCTCAAGCTCTCGGCCTACCCATTCCCCTACCGCAGTTGCGTCAATCTGCGCCTCAATTACCACACTTGCGGCGAAGGATTCGCAGCCGCGCTGCGCGACGCCGCCCACTACGAGCGGGCCACGAGCCATTACCTGAGCGGCGCCGAAGCCGAGTTGCAGCCCGAGCAAGCCCGGCGCTTGCGCGGACTCGACGTCGGCTCGCTGGGCTACCACCGCGTGGTTCCCGAGGAAGCCGACGAAATCGTCAAGAACCTCCGGCAGGGGATCCACGTGCTGCAGCGGCTCGGGCTCAATCCGCGGGGCTACGCGGCGCCGCATGGCCGCTTCAGCTTGCCGCTGTTGACGGCCCTCGAAGTGCTCAATGTCTCGCACAGCTCGGGCGTGGCGCTAGCGTACGACGACCTGCCGCTGTTTGCCGGCAGCAGCCGCGTCGTGCAGCTCCCGGTCCACCCGGTGGCGGTCGGACGGCTTCCGGACGGCGCTCCCGCCACTGGAGCGGTCGGGCGCAACTCAGTACCCGGGGACAGCCACGAGGCCCTGCAAGAGTACTTCCGTACGCTGGTCACCGCGCGGTATCAGGCCGGCGAGCCCGTGCTGCTGCTTCGCCAGGCAACGCCGCGCGTGCTGGAACCGCGCGGGGCAGTCGAAGCGCTGTTTGCCGCGACGGCGCGCTGCGGCGCACTCTGGCACGTGACCTTGACGGAACTGGCTGAATGGTGGCGGTTGCGGGCCTCCGTCGCATGGCATGCCGAAGTCGCCGGCGATCAACTCGGGATCACGCTCCAGTCAAGCCCGGGCCGTTTTCGCCTGGGTGCGGAATATTGGCGTGGCGAACACGTGGCGCTGCTGCCATTGGATGAAGCGGCAACCTGGTTCACGCCCGGGGCGCTCGCCTATCAGGCTCGTCGCGCCGCGCCCCTGCCGGCGCCCCAGCGGGTCGACGGTCCCGAGCTTCCGCGGCGTCAAGGGCGACGCTGGCTCAGCGCCAAGCGTCGCGACGACAGCGGCGTGCGCGCGTTCCGCGATTGGATGACGCGTACCTGGAGAAACGACCGCGGCTAGCTCCCGGCGAACGCCGGAGCCTTGTACCCAGTACCCTCCCGCTCAGGAATCCATGTCCATACCCATTTCGCGACGACCGATCAAACGTGCCGGATCGGGCCGCCGAATTCGCCCGGGCGACTTGCGCGCGCTGGGGCTGCGGCACACGTCGTCGATGCTGTGTGCCGCCACCGCGCGGCGAAAGACTCTCAAGGTGGGACTCGTCGCGCATCCGGGCAACGCCGCGGTCCCAGGAGGAGGCGAGGTCCAGCTCATTGAGACGCTGCGGGCACTCGCACAACTGCCCGTCGCACCCCGGCTGTGGCGGCCCGAGCTTGACCGCCACGAAGACGTGGACTGCCTGCACTTGTTCGGCAGCCATCCGGAGTGGCTGCCGTTGGTCGCGGCCGCCCGTCGCGCTGGCCGGCGTGTCGCACTTTCGACGATTGCGTGGTTCGATCTGGGGAGTCGCTGGCATGAGCCCGCCTCGCTGCGGCACCGCATTCGGGGGACGCTGGGACAGGGAGCCCGCTCGCTCTGTCCCTGGATCCCCTCTCGCCGGCGGCGGTTGTATCAGGCCGTCGACGTGCTGCTGCCGAACTCGCAGGCCGAGGCCGACCAGCTTGTTCGTTATTTTGGCGTAGCACGAAGCAAGATCCGAGTCGTGCCGAATGGAGCGCGGCCGAGTTTTGGCCACGCCGCACCAGAGCCTTTTGCCACGCTGGCCGGGGGAAGCGGGTTCATTCTCTGTGCGGGCCGGATCGAGCCGCGCAAGAACCAACTCGCGTTGATTCAGGCCTTGCACGGACACGAGCGGCCGCTGGTCATCCTGGGCGACGTCGTGCCGGGGCAGGAGCGCTACGCGGAAGCTTGCCGCCGTGCGGCCTCGGACAACGTCCGGTTTCTGCCAGCGCTTGCCCACGACGATTCGTTACTGGCCAGCGCCTATGCCGCTTGCGGCTGCCTGATCTTGCCGAGCTGGTTCGAGACACCCGGCCTCGTTGCCCTGGAAGCGGCGATGTCGGGGACCCCGCTGGTGCTGACCGACCGCGGTGCGACTCGCGAGTACTTTGGCGAGCTAGCACTTTACGTCTCGCCAGGCGACAGGCAGGGGATGCGGAGGATGATCGAGCGCGCGCTGGCCGCCGGCCGGAATCCGCTGTTGGCTGATCAGGCCCGGCAGCGGTATACCTGGCGCGCCGCCGCAGAAGCCACTTACGAAGCCTATGCGTCCCTCCTTTAGAATCGCCGATCGCTACAGCCGCGGACGTCCGCGCCGACGCCCGCTGGGACAATACCGCTATGTCCGCCTGCGCTGGCGAATTCTGTTCAGCCTGCTGGACTGGCTGGGCTGGGGAATGGTCCGCCTTGCGCGTTCGCTCCGCGAGCGCATGGGCCTGGGCCAACCGCTGGAGTTTGCCGACCCCCGTTCGATCCTGCTGGTCCAGCTCGATCACCTCGGGGACGCGATCCTGACGACGGTCATGCTGCCGTTGCTCCGTGCGCGCTACCCCGAATCGCGAATCGAAGTACTGGCAAGCCCCTGGAATCGAGAGGTTTTTGCGGCCGCTCCCGAAGTCGATCGCGTCCATGTTTCGAGCGTCAATCGCTTCGCGCGGCGGCGGAGCTGGCTGTGGCTGCCGTCGACGGTCTGGTGGGCCTGGCGGCTGCGTGCCGAGCGCTACGACCTGGCCATCGACGTGCGCGGAGAGTTTCCGCTGGCGCTGTTGCTGTGGTTGACGGGCGCTCCGCGGCGCCTGGGCTGGGACTGCGGTGGCGGAGGGTTTCTGTTGACCGACAGCCCGCGCTGGGTGCCGCGGCGACCCGAAGTCGATTCGCGGCTCGCCTTGCTGGCGGAGCTGGGGATCCACAGGGAGACGGCTGCCCTGCCGGTCGGACCGCACTTGGAACCGCGCGACTCCGACCGCCGCCTGATGGCGCGGCGCTTGACGGAGTCGGCGTCGGCCGGCCGCCCCCTGGTGGCCGTCCACGTCGGCGCAGGCACGACGGCCAAGCGCTGGCCGCTCGAGTCGTGGCGATCGCTCGTGGCGCAATTGATCGACGATCACAACGCCGACGTCGCACTCGTCGGCGGCGCAAACGACCGCGAGCTCGCCGACTCCCTCGCAACCCAGCTTTCGCGGAGCAACGTGACGAACTGGGCTGGTCGACTGGGGCTATTGGAAACCGCGGCGCTCATCGAGCAGACGGACTTGTTCGTGGGCGGGGACTCGGGCCCCGCGCATTTGGCGGCGGCCGTCGGCACCCCCGTCGTGGTCCTTTTCAGCGGCACCAACGATTCGCGCCAGTGGCGCCCCTGGGGCGCCAACGTCACCGTGCTCCGCCAGGAAGTGGCCTGCTCGCCCTGCCATCGGACGGAATGTTTTTGGGGCGACCACCCTTGTATGCGCGGCCTGTCGGTCGCCGTAGTGATGCAGGCCATCGCAGACGTGTGGCGCGACTCGGCAGTACGGGGCGCGCGGGGTTGGGAACCAGCGACGCCAGAACGACGCAGCGGAGCGATCCGGCCCGGCGCTGCGCCGCTCGGCAGATCCACTCGAGTGATGGAGCAATCGGAATGATCGCCCCCATGCGTCCCCCCTCGCCCGAGACGACGGAACGGCAGCAACGCCTGCGGCGTGCGCGGCACGTCGTGGCGCAATCGCTCTTGCCGCGGCCGGCGAGCCCGGCCGGTGCGCCGCAGGTCGCGAAGTGGAAAGCCGTGGCATTGTTGACTTGGATGGCCGTGGCGGCGGGCTGCTACGCGGCACGACTGCTCAATCTTTGGGACTAGCCGCGGCGATGCTCGAGCTCTTGCACTCCTTGAATCAAATCGCGGCGTCGCTGCTGACGGTCGGGCTGATCCTGGCCGCCTCGCTCGGGATCGGAGCGACGCTGGCGGCGAAGCTGCGCCTCCAGACGCACGGCCTCGTGGAGCGTTTGACCTGGTCGATTACCTTGGGGCTGGTCGCCGCGGGAACGACCTTGGCGCTCGTCGGCCTGACCGGGTTGCTCTTTCGTCCCGTCATCGCGCTCGGCACGCTCATCGCGGCGGCCTGGGGCATCCTGCTTGTCGCGCAGGGATGGCTAACGGGACCCGAAGAATCGTCACGCGAATGCGAGCCGCATCACGAGCATCGGTCCGCGCCCGCGCATCCGCCCCAGGGGCTCATGGCCGGGCTCGCAGGATTGGTGGCGGTGGTGGGAGTTTGTTCGCTGGCCGCGGCACTTGCCCCCCCCACGGCAGGCGACGCGTTGTGCTATCACCTCGAGCTTCCCAAAGTATTCCTCGCCGAGCACCGGTTGGCCTACCAACCGTTTCATGACAACTCAACCTTCCCGCTGCTGGGCGAGATGTGGCTGCTCTGGGGTCTCGCCCTGGAGGGGCCGGTCGCGGCGCAACTCCTGGCGTGGTGCTGGGGATGGCTCCTCGCCGGCGCGACTCTCATCCTCGCCACCCCGTTGGTCGGGCGAAACTGGGCGAGCGTCGCCGGATTGGCGACCCTCTTGATCCCGGGCATCAACAATCACATGGCAGCGCCGTTGGTCGATGTGCCCACCGCCCTGCTCACAACCCTGGCCCTGGCCGCATGGTTGCGTGCAACTTGGAATCACGAAGGCGGGGAATGGACGATTGTCACGGGGATCCTGGTAGGCGCCGCCTGCGGCACGAAATACGTCGCCCTGGTGTGGACGGCGGCCTGGACGACGGTCGTCCTCTATGGCGCGTGGCGACATCGCGAGCAGCGGCGCGAGCTGCTGCGTCAGTGGGGGGCCGTGCTCGTCATCGCCGCCAGCGTCGG
Source organism: Planctomycetaceae bacterium (assembly GCA_016793185.1). Lineage (GTDB taxonomy): Bacteria > Planctomycetota > Planctomycetia > Pirellulales > JAEUIK01 > JAEUIK01. The sequence goes on from JAEUIK010000794.1 coordinate 8,277, forward strand.
CGGCCTGTGGTATCTGCGCGCCGCCTATCACCGCGGCAATCCGGTCTATCCCTTTCTCAGTGCCTGGCTTCCCAGCGCGGTGCCGGCCCCCGTGACCGTCGACAAGACCCCGTTGGCGACTCATCCGCTGGCGCTTCTCACCGCGCCCTGGCAGGTTGCCATCTATCCCGAACTCGTCGGCGGACGAGGCCATCGGTTGGGGGGCGCGCTCTTGATGGTCCTGCCGACGCTGTTCGTCGCGCGGCGGCTGCGCGGCCTGGCGCCGCTGGCCGCTCTGGCCGCGCTGTACGCGGTCGGCTGGTATCTCCTCCGGCAGAACGTCCGATTTCTCTATCCGATCGTGCCGCTGTTGGTGCTGGCCGCGGTCTGGAGCCTGATTGAGCTGGCACGCTGGCCGACCTGGCCGCGACGGGCGGCCTGGGGGCTGTTGGCGCTAGTCGTCGCTGTCGACGCGATCGGCCCAGTTCGCCGGGCCGGCAACAACGTGGCAGTCGCATGCGGTTGGCAGTCGCGCAGCGACTTTCTCCTGCAGCACGAACCAACCTACCGCGCAGCATGTGTTGCCAACGCGATCCTCTCGGACGACGCTCGGATCCTGACTCAGGACTACCGTGCATTCTACTTCGACGCGCACATGACGCGCGAAAGCATCTACCGGCGGGCAACGCAATACGACCGTCTGTTGCGTCCGGCAGCGTTGTCGACGGAGCTGCGACTCCGCGGTTTCACCCACCTCCTGCTCGTCGACAAGACCGGTGCTCCGACGGCGGAGTCGACCACGCTCAACGAGCTGGTCCGCAAGGCGCAAGCGACAGAAACGGCCGAGAACCGACGCCTGGCATGTCTCGATGATTATCACGTCGTCGACAGTGATGGCGTCGAACGTCGCTATCGGCTGATCGAGCTGCGTTAACCCCCGCCGGAACTCCTGCTCCACCCAGCCTGCCGAACCCCGCCAAACTGGCATTGGTCGCCAGCATCGCAACTGCTATAAGGGGCGCGGCACGACGCCGGGACCCGCGCGCCGTTGGTGCGCCCGTCCACGACTGGAATCTTGCTCCCCCTCTCAGGCAAACCGGCCATGGATGGTTGGCAAACCGAGCTCGTCGCTGCGGCTGCCGCGCAAGTCGAGCGGCAATGCTACGTCAGCGTTCTGCTGCCGGCATTCAATGAAGCGCCGGCGATCGCCAGTGTGCTGCGCGAGGTCGTCGACGCCCTGGCCGATGAGCCGTTTTGTTACGAGATCCTCGTCGTCGACGATGCTTCGACCGATGGCACCGCTGACCTGGTGGAAGCCTTCGCGGCGGACTGTCCGGAGTGCGAGATCCGCGTGATTCGTTGTCCACAGAATCGCGGCGCCGGCGCGGCGCGCAAGGTTGGCGTGCGTGCGGCGCGGGGCGAAATCATCGTAATGCTCGACGCCGATGGTTCGTATCCGGCCGAGGCGATCGGGGCTCTGCTCCGCCATTTTCCGGCCTACGATCAGGTCAACGGCGCGCGCACCAGCGAACAGGGAACCCACCGCTGGCTGCGGCGACCCGCCAAATGGCTCATTCGCCAGCTGGCCTGTTACCTCACGGGTCATCGTATCCCGGATCTGAACACGGGCCTCAAGGCATTCAAGCGCGAGGCGATGCTCCCCTGGCTCTGGGTCGTCCCCGACGGCTTCAGCTGCGTCACCACAATGACCTTGGCCTTTCTCACCAACGGCCACCCGGTGTGCTATGTGCCGGTCGAATATCGAAGGCGGATCGGGCGCAGCAAATTCCATCCGATCAAGGACACGCTGGCCTATTTGAGCACGGTCCTGCGGATCGTCCTGTACTTCCGACCGCTCAAGGTCTTCCTCCCGCTGGCGGCGCTCTTGATCGGGTTTGGCGTGCTGAAGAGCCTGATCAGCCTGCGTTGGACCGGAAGCCTGCAGGAATCGGACGTGATCATTTTTGTGGCCGGGTTCATGACCACCATGCTCGGACTGGTCGCGGAAGTTGTGGTCGCTCACCATCGGCGTTGAGCACGGCATGCGATTCGTCGACTCGGACACGACAACGCCCGATGCTTCCCACCCGACGTTGCAGCGGGCTAACGCACGCGCACCGGGCCAGGTGCCGCGCGATCCACGCGGCCGGCAGCGCTACCTCGACGCGGCCCTGGCCGAGATCCCGCGCCTGCTGGGCGCGATGGACCGCAATCCGTATCACGCGACCTACGGCTGCCTGGACCGCGAATACTGGCACTACCGCACCAGCGATTTCCCTTGCGAGATGCATCAGGAAGGCGTCTTGCCCCTGGCGCTTGCCTACACGCATTCCTTGCCGGGAAACTCCTGGCACGGAGTTCCGCGCGTCCGCGAGTTGTGCCTGGCTGCACTCCGGTTCTCCGCACGCAGCGGGCATCGCGATGGCTCGTGCGACGACTATTACCCCTTTGAGCGAGCCCTGGGAGCTGCCGTTTTCTCGCTGCTGGCGGCAGTCGAAACCTGCCTGCTGCTCGAAGTCGATGATGCCGAGATACTTGCTGCATTAGCCCAGCGCGGCGCGTGGTTGCTACAGCACGACGAGACCGGGCAACTCTCCAATCACCAGGCGCTCGCGGCGTTAGGTCTTTGGCAGCTCGGCAGGTTGACCGGCAGAGCCGAGTTTCGAGTAGGGGCCGCGGTCCGTCTTGGCCGCGTCCTCGACTGGCAGCATCCCGAGGGCTGGTTCAACGAGTACGGCGGCGCCGACCCGGGCTACCAGACGGTCACGATCGCCTGCCTCGCCAAGTATCGTCGCCTGTCGGGAGACGCGCTGGTGGATGCGCCGCTGGAGCGCGCCGTGCGGTTTGCCCGCCGATTTTTGCATCCTGACCTGAGCTATGCCGGCGAGTATGGGAGCCGCGGGACGTACCACTTCTATCCGCACGGCATGGAGTTGCTGGCGGCCCAATCCCCCGCGGCGGCGGATCTCGCGGACGGTTATTTGCAAGCCCTGGCGGTTGGTCGACAGGCGTATTTCACGGACGACCGAATGTACGCGCACCGGCTGGCCGGGCTGATCGAAAGCTACCTCGACTGGTCGCCAACGCGGCCCGGCTGCATGGCGACGGCCAACGTCGACTCGCATGAGTGGCTGCTCGGTGCGCAGATCTATGTCCGCGACACGCCGGGGGGCAAGACGGTGATCTCGGCCGCGCGCGGCGGCGTGTTCAAGCACTTTCCGGCGGAGCCGTGCGTACGCTCCGCGACGCCGTGCGTAACCGATGCCGGACTGGTGCTCGAGTTCACAAACGGCCGCGTGGCGGTATCGCAGTTACACGACCTGGGCCGGCAAGTCGCCTGCGAACCGGCCACATCGTTGATCGTTGCAGGCCCCTTGCACTGGGCGCGCCACGAAACCGCCACGCCCCTCAAGCTGATCTTGTTTCGCACGCTGTTATTGACGGCGGGACGGTGGTGCCGCGCGCTGGTGCGCGGGTTGCTGCAGCGGCGACTGATCACCGGGCGCCGCGCCTGTCCTGTCCGGTTCACGCGCCGCTTCGAATTTGCTGCCGCAAACGACTCCGGCAAACGATCGGGTGCGATCCGCGTTGTGGACACGCTGGAACTGCTCGATCCGCGGCTCACAGCCCGCCGCATGAGCTACGGCGTCGACCACCAGGCGACCTACGTGGCAGCGACCGGAGTCTACCAGCAGAGCGTGCTGCAACCATGGTCGTCACTCGACGATTACGTGGACGAACTCAACCGCAAACGCCGCGTGACGATCACTCGCGAGCTGTCGTAGCGGTCGCGGCAAGCCGGTCGGCCGAGACAGGACCGAGCCGATAGATGCGGAACCCAGCGCCCGAGTCGATCAGGTGGTATCGGCCGAGTGCGTCGCGGACGTCGCGAGGGAGCCGGTCGAAATCGGTCTCGGCGACACCCAACGTGCGGATCCCTGCCTCGGTCAGCGCCGCCAATCGCCGAGCCGTGCCGGGCGCGTCACGATCGAGGGCGATCCCCGTCCGATCCGCGTAATAGAGCAGATCCAGCGCCGAACCATGCATCGTGGCGATCGACTCGTCGGCGTCGGTCAAA
>JAEUIK010000797.1 GCA_016793185.1 Planctomycetaceae bacterium
TGAGATACATCTCTCTGAATAATACGTCGACGTACTCGGGCCTGGGACCGCGCCTGGGGATGTCTGGCGCAACCGACCTGTCCCATGGATTCAACTTCGTAAGTCAACTCAGTGGTGCGATTCTGGGGGGCTGGACGCAGCCCGCCCAGTATTCCTTTACGGCCGTCTTCGACGGCGCCGTCAATAACGAGCAGATTCGCAGCCAAATCGCTGCGCAAGTCGTTTGGACCGGCGATGCAAGACTAGGATTGGGTTATTCGCGTCGGTTAGGGAATGGTTCGGTCTTGAAAGTCGAATCCGGCTATCGGGCCGCAGTATTCATTAACCCGTTTTCGACGTATGAGACAAGCACCAATGTCTTGCCGCTTGATATTGGCTCGCTCTCGACCAATAGCATGCGACATACGCCGAGCAACTTTACGCTCAGTGGGTTCTACTTGACCAGCAGCCTGCAGTGGTGACCGGCATTGCCGAGCGGCCCCGTCAAGTGTGGGGGTGCCGAAGGCCCGCGCGGGTTACTCAATCCAGCGCATGTTGACTCGGGTGACAACGGCGAGTCGTAGTCGGTCTGGCAGAGCAATTCAAGAGAAGCCGACAAAAGCAGCCAACTCCGCGGGACCGGACCTCGGCTGTCCCAAGAAAAACATACGCTGCCGTCCCTTTTCCCTTTCCCAAGACCACCAGCGGCAAGATCAAGCGCCGCCTCCTGCGCGGCTGATTGCGACCCGGCAGTTTGGGATCTCCCCCCTCGAGCCGGGGGCCTCAGGCCCCCGGAGCCAGCGGTGGAATTTCGCTTCCCGCCCGCTATTTTCAGGGGTCTCCTTGCCGTCGGGCTTTCCAGCCGCCAGGAAAATTAGACAAATCGCCCCCTCTCGACGCTCTCTAGAGTTGGAGCAAGCAGCCGCATGGGCGAAGTCGGTCCAGAGCAGCTTTTGAAGCGACTGGCCGAGGGTGAGCCAGCCGCGTTCGCTGCGCTGTTCGACCGCTTTGGACCGCGGCTGTTCCGCGCGGCCCAAACCTTGCTGGGAAACGCCGCCGATGCCGAGGACGCGGTGCAAGAGGTGTTCGTGGCGCTCGTTCGGTCGCGGAGCCGGCTGTGGCAGGTCGAGAGCCTGCCCGCCTACCTGTTCGCTTCGCTGCGAAGATCGGCGGGCCGGATTGGGGAGCGCCAGGCTCGAGCTCCGCGCACGTCGCTCAACGTCGCCGGCGAAGCGATTGCTTCGCGAGGCGAAAGCGACGCACCTGGCGCGAATGAACGAGCCCACTGGTTGCGCATGGCCGTGCGGCGTTTGCCGCCAGAGCAACGCGAGGTCATCGCCCTGAAGATCGACGGCGAACTGACGTTTCAAGAGATGGCGGCGACGCTGGGGATCAGCCCTCATACGGCGGCCAGCCGTTACCGCTATGCATTGGAAAAGCTGCGCGAGGCCGCGCGGCGGGAGTCGGTCGAATGACGCATCAACCCGAACCGATTCTGCCGCCGGAGCTGCGTGAGCTCGAGGCCGAGTTGCGACAGTCTCGCGCCCCGGTTGGCGGAAGCCTGGGGCTGCTCGTGCAGCAACGTGTCGCCGCGGAGCTGATCTCCGAGCGTCGCGGCCAGCGCCAGCGCTGGCTGCTGGCCGCGGCGGCCGTGCTGCTCGTGGGACTGCATCTCTCTTGGTGGGGCGCACAATCCGGGGCCGGGTTCTGGGCCGCGCCGCAACCGCTCCATGCCGGTCGGGTGGCCCAGCTTGCCGCCGAGTTGCGCGCGCTTGCTCCCGAGCTTTCCGAGGCCGAAGCCGTACGCCAGGCGCGGCTGGCGGTGCTCGCGGCTGGCCGCCGTTACGAGGGGGTCGGTGCGCTTCCTCGTCCCTATCAGTTGACGCATTCCCTGGATTGATTCGGATCGCGGCCCGCAGCCGCGAATTCCTGCCACCAAAGGACCAAGTATGGGCTACGCGATTCTGGCCTGCGAAGCGCTGGCGGTTGGATGGTTCGCATTCGCCTTGTTGGGAGTGCTCGCGGGACGGACGCGCTCGAGCGTCGGCCGCGCCCTGATCGATGCCGCCACGTGGATCGTCGTGCCGGCCCCCTGGCTGTTCCTCGTCGCCGCAGGAGCTTTTCTCCGCACGCGATTCACGGTGCCTCAGTTCTGGTGGCTGGTTGGGCTGACGGTGATCTTTCTCATCGGCTCGGTGGTGGTCTGGGTTCGCGGGCGCAGCGCCGGGCGTGCCTCGCGGGCGTCGCACTCCGCGGAGCTGGCAGGTGCCAATGCCTGGTCGCCCGCGTGGCTGGCCTTGGGGCTGGCGATCGCGGTCCTGCTGCTCAACTCGACGTTCGCCAGTCTCGATGCGGCAGTTCGTCAGCATCTTTCGGATGTGCGCACTGAGGCCGACACGTTGGCCGCGTCGGTGGCGCCTCGTCCACTGGCGGATCACGAAAATGCCGCCGCGATCTATATTCAACTCGGCGATTATTTTGGGCGAGATTCCGGTCCCTTCATCTGGCCGACCTACTGGAGTGAAGCGGTGCAGATGCCGGTTGTCGGCTATGGGGCATCCGCCCCGAGCGCGACGCCAGCCCCGTTCGACTACTCCCGTCAGGATCTGACGGAATTCCTCGCGACGCAACGCGGAGCGCGCCAACTGGTGCTCACAGCGGCGGCCAGGCCGGGCTGCTATTTCGATCGCGACTACAGCCGTCCGCGCTACGACATGCGGCTGCCCGAGATCCAGGATCTCCGCCAAAGCGCCTTCCTCTTGGCTGTCGATGCCCGAAACCGGTCGACGCGGGGAGACACTGCCGGAGCCCTGGAAAACATCCAGGCCCTGTACCGCATGGCGGATCACGCGGCGACCGATCCGCTGATCGTGTGCGTCCTGGTGGGCATTGCCATCGATCGGTTGGCAACGGATGTGCTCCAGCACGTGCTGCAGGAGAATCCGCCGACGAGCGACCAGCTGCAGGGGGTCGTGATCTCGCCCGGAGTCTCGCACGCGGAACGCCTGGACCGGGCGATGCGCATGGAAGAGGCGGCATCGCTGGGCGTGTTCAGCGATTTTGATCAGCGCGGCGCGGCCATTCTGATCAACGAGCACGCGGATGAGATCGCCGTGCTGGGCAAGTCGGCGCTGTACCGAGTCTTTATTCTTCCCGGCGATCTCGCCGGGTATCGCCGGTTTCAGCGCGCCGTCGGCGGGACTTCAGTTGCCAGGTCCTACCGCGAGCTGCAAATCCATCGACAAGAGGCGCGGAAGATGATCGACCGCGAGCGCGCAGGTCCGGTGACGATGCTGCTGACGCCGGCGCTCGAGCCTGCCATGGCCGCGGTCGCCAAGGGCGAATCGGCCCGGCGTCTGGCCGTGGTTGGACTGGCCATGTATCGCTACCGCGCGGACCACGGGCAATTCCCGGACGCGCTGCCAGCGCTCTCGCCCGATTACTTGCCCATCATCCCGCGCGACCCGTTCGATGGCCAGCCGCTGCGGCTCCGCATCGTCGACGGAGTCCACACAGTCTACAGCGTCGGAGTCGACGAGGTCGACAACGGCGGCGCCCCGCCCAGCGATCACGAGTTGAAGGGAGACCTGCTCTTTGAATGCAAATTGCCCAAGGTCGACAGCCAGCCGGAGCCGGCCGCCGAGCCCGAGAAGGCCGAGTGACGGCTACGCGAAGACCACCATCGCGTGCAGTGCGACCTCGGGCACCGTGACGCGCCAGGCGCCGTCCGCCGCTCGGAGAAGCGGCAAGTCGATGTCGCCCGGCACCAGCGTGGCCTGCTTGACCGATGTGTCGCGGATCGTCACGTGGATGTTCCGCAGCGGAATCACTTCTTCGCGTACGGGCCAGGTGCCGCGCAGCTCGGACTGATTGGGGAATCCCCATTTGGTTTCCAACTCGGCCGGCAATGGGGCCAGCTTCTGGTAAATCGAGTGCCGCCCGTACGAGCTGTGGTCGTTGAGCAGATGGACGATCGTCCGCTTCTCGGCGGGCTGGCGGCGGAAGGTCGTCGCCAGCAGCAGCGGCCCTTCCACCTCGACCGGAGGCGCGTCGTCGCCCGCGGCCCAGCGGCAGGCGTTCGCCAGCACCTGCCGGATGTAGCTGTCGGGATAGAAGAACATGGCCTTATCGAAGGCGGCGGGCAGGTAGACGACGCGCCCGGCGCCAAACTCCGAGACCACGATCGCCGGATGCTGGTCGGGGGACGGGGGAATGTTGGTCTGGTAGGTGGCGATCGTGCGGGCGCCCTCGCGCGGAGCCACTTCGGCCGCGCTGGCAATCAGCGCCAGCTTGCCCGGTCCGCTGGGGGGACCCGCCGGGTTAGTCCACGAGGTCGACTGTTTGGCGACGATCAGCGGGTCGTCGACGATCGGGTGCGGCCCGGCCAGCGCGACGTACAGGTTCTCGACGCGCTGCGTCACCAGATGCGACTGGCGATAGCTGGCGGCTAAGACGTCGGCCAGGGCGAAGTCTGCCCGCCGGGCAAAGTTTTCGTCGTAGAGCGACGTCTCGAAGGTGGCGACCAGACCGCCGCCGCGTTTGACAAAGCGACGGATCACCTCGGCGGCCCGATCCGAGAGGCAGGCGACGTTCGGCAGCACCAGCACGCGCACGCCCCGGAGATCGTCGTCCTCAAGGTCGTACTCGGTCAGCACGCGCACGGGCCAATGCTTCTCGAAGATCGCCCGAAAGGCCCCCAACGTGTGCGAAAAGTACAACGGCAGCGCCCCCTGGGCATAGAGCGTGCGCGTTTGCTCCGACGCAACGATGCCGATGTAGGGAACCGGCTCGGAGTTCGTCCAATAAGCGTCGCGCGCGCGGACGTTCTCGACGTGCAGTTGGAGATACTCCTCGCGGCCGGTCGACTCGACGAACTCGGGATAGACTCCCCAGGGGGCCCCTTCGAGCCCGCGCAACTGAATGTCGACCGGCGAGGCCACGCCCGAGATCCCGTGCGCCGAGGGCTGGATCCAGACGCTCGCCGCCCCGTCGCGCATGACTCCTTGCACGAACGCGCAGCAGAACTGCTGATAGAGAGCGTCCCCCGGGACGTCCCAATAGAGCTCGACCGACGAGACGTCGACCGCCCGACCATAGGCGGTCGGATACTCCCCCATATACATTTCGGGGTAGTACCAGGTGCGATTGGCTGAGTTATTGACGAAGATGGCCGAATCGGGCTTCTCGGCGCGGATCGCGCCGCGCATCCGGTCGGCGAAGTCGACGAAGTGCTGCTCGTGCCAGGCCAGATACTGCCGCGACACCGGATCCTTGACGGGGTCGAGTTTGCCGCGCGGCGGGATCTCGTGTCCGCCGGAGAACTCGCGGAATTGCTTGCGTGTGGCATCGTCGTACGTGTGCAGGTGCACGGGCGCGTAGCCGTCGAACCAGAAGCCGTCGACGCCGTATGTCTTGGTCACGTAGGCGAGCTGCGCCAGCAGCCAATCGGCGTAGCCGCTGCGGATGTTGGCGAAATTCGGCGCGGCATCGACCTGGCCGTCGTCGTTCACGCGGAGCCAGTCGGGATGCGCCGCGCAAAACTCCCGGCTGAAGTGGGGGACCTGCACCGGCCCCACATA
>JAEUIK010000014.1 GCA_016793185.1 Planctomycetaceae bacterium
GCATCGATCGCCTGCTGCAGCCGCTGCCAGCTCTGGGGGTACTCGTAGCGGAGATAGATGTAGGCTGTCACGGCGCGCGTGGCGTAACAGCTCAGCATGATCCCTTCGAGCACCTGGTGGGGATCTTCCTCCATCAGGATCCGATTGTTGAACGTGCCCGGCTCGCTCTCATCGGCGTTGATGCACATGTAGATCGGGCCGGGATGGTCCTTCGGCAGGAAGGTCCACTTGAGTCCCGTCATGAAGCCGGCGCCGCCGCGGCCACGGAGGTTGCTCGACTTGACGACCTCGGTGACCCCTTCGGGCGTCATCTCCCGGAGCGCCCTGCGCAGCGTGGCGTATCCGCCGGTGGCCTCATACGCGGCGAGCGTATGGCTGTCCGGCTTGTCGACATGGGCCAGCAGGATGGGCTGGAACTCGGCCACGCGCGGGTTACTCCAGGTTCCGCAAGAACGCTTCGGCGCTCTCGCGAGTGAGATTCTTGTGCAGATCGTCGCCCGCCAGCATGCAGGGCGCGAAGTCGCAGCCCCCCAGGCACTCGGCGTATTCGAGCGTCAAACGGCCGTCGGGGGTGGTCTGGCCCGGTTCGATGCCCGCCTGATGACACAGGTGCTCGAGGATCTCTTCGCCGCCGCGGAGGGCGCAGCTCACCGAGCGGCAGACCCAGGCGCGGGTTCGCCCGGCCGGCGCGTCCTGCTTGAAGAATCCATAGAACGACAGCGTGTCTTGTACTTCGGCCGGGGCCAACTGCAGCAGGCGGGCGATCTCGACCACGGCCTGCAGCGGGACGTAACGCAGGTGCTTGTTGACAATGTGCAAGGCCGGCAGCGTGACCGCCTGGCGCGTCGGATAGCGCGGAAACAACGCCTCGATCTCGGCGGTCATTTCGTCGGTCAGGATGCGGGTGGCCGTGGTCATGGCAAGTCGATCAGTAAGGGTCGGGCGGCGTGGCGGTGTTGTGTCGCGGGGGTCAGCGGTCCAGTTCCGCGGCAATGATGTTCAGGCTTCCCAGCACGGCGACGATATCGCTGAGGGTATGCCCGCGGATCAGCCCGGGAAAAACGGCAAAGTGGATATACGAAGGAGGCCGGCAACGGGCGCGATAGGCGCGATCGCTGCCATCCCCCACGATGTAGAAGCCGAGCTCGCCGTTGGGGCTCTCGATGGCCGAATAAACTTCCTCGGCCGGCACTTCGAAGCCGCGGTTGCTCATCACCAGCTCGAAGTGCGAAATGAGCCCTTCGATGGTCGAGTAGACCTGCTTCTTGTTGGGGAGCGCGGTGCGCTGGTCGATGCCGACGTTGACGGGGCCCGCGGGGAGGTTCTCGATCGCCTGCGCAACGATCTTCAGGCTCTCGCGCATCTCGGCCATGCGCACCAGATAGCGGGCAAAGCAGTCCCCCGCCGTCGCGCAGCAAACGTTGAAATCGAAATCGGCGTAGGCCAGGTAGGGCTCGTCCTTGCGGAGGTCGCGCGTGACGCCGCTGGCGCGGGCGATCGGCCCGGTGCAGCTGAGGTTGGTGGCCTGGTCCCGGCTGAGGACGCCGACCCCCTTGGTGCGGTCGACGAAGATGCGATTGCGGTTGAGCAGCCGCTCCATGTCGTCGAGCGTTTTGGGGAAGGACTTGAGGAACGCGCGGACCTTTTCGACGAACAGCGGCGTGGCATCGTGCAGCGCGCCGCCGACGCGCGTGTAACTGTTGGTGAAGCGCGCCCCGCAGAGCACTTCGAAAATATCGTACAGCTTCTCGCGCTGGTTGAACGCATACAGAAAGAAAGTGAACGCACCGACGTCGAGCCCCACGGCGCCGTTGCAGAGCAGGTGATCGCTGATCCGCGCCAGCTCGGCGATGATCACCCGCAGGTACTGGCAGCGGGGCGTCAGTTCGAGGCCCAGCAGCTTCTCGACGGCACAGTGCCAGGCCACGTTGTTGGCCATCGGCGAGATGTAGTTCATCCGGTCGGTGACCGTGACGTACTGATTGAAGTCGAGGTGCTCGCCGAGCTTTTCGAAGCCCGAGTGGAGATAGCCGATATCGGGGATGGCATCGACGACGCGCTCCCCCTCAAGCTTGAGCACGAGCCGGAGCGTGGTGTGCGTCGCCGGATGCTGCGGACCGAAGTTCAGCGTCCAGAGATAGTCTTCGGCGACCGGTTGCGCAGCGGGGGATTCTTCCAGGCGGCGCGAGAGTGTCGATACTTCGAGCGGCATCTCAGCTCCGATCTCGCGTCAAGACGGGGAAGTTGTGCCGCTCGCCGCGCCCCTGCAGCGGGTAATCCTTCCGCAGCGGGAAGGCCGTGAACTCCTCGGGCAGCAAGATCCGCCGCAGGTCGGGATGCCCTGCGAAGAGAATGCCGAACATGTCATACACCTCGCGCTCGAGCCAATCGGCGCCGTTCCAAAATGGATACGCCGAAGGGACGGTGAGATCCGGCTCGTTGAGGTACACCCGCAGCGTCAGGCGTTCGTTGGTGCTCGTGTTGGCCAGCAGGTACACCAGGCCGAAGCGGTCGGCGGCGCCGCGATAGCCGAGGTAGTCGACGCACGTGATGTCGACGAGCAAATCGAAGCCGCGCTCGTGCCGCAGCAGACGAAAGGCGTCGGCCAGCTGCGCGGCCGGCACGACCGCGCGCGTCTGCCCCCGAAACTCGCTCGTGGTCACACCAGCGATGGCGGTTTGCAGACACGTGATGGTTTCGGGCTGAATCATCGCTCGCAGCGCTGGGTGGCTGACGGTTGCCGTGGATCGAAACGAAGCCTAATTGACGAGACTTACTTGAGCAGAATTCCCGAGCCTGGTGCTCCCGGCGACAGGACGGGCAGCTCGATCAGGGCCCGCTTGGGCTGCTGTCGCGCGGCGACTTCGAACTCGGCGCCGGTGATCGTTCCTTCACGCTGGATCTTGTCCTGCAGGTCGATGATCGCCTGGATCAACTGCTCGGGGCGCGGCGGACAACCCGGCACGTACATGTCGACCGGGATGAACCGGTCGATGCCTTGCACGACACAGTAGGTATCGAACACGCCGCCGGTCGAGGCACAGGCGCCCATCGAGATGCACCACTTCGGCTCGTGCATCTGCTGCCAGATGCGCTGCAGCACCGGCAGCATCTTCATCACCACTCGGCCGGCCACGATCATCAGATCGCACTGCCGGGGGCTGAAGCGAAACACTTCGGCGCCGAACCGCGCCAAGTCGTGCCGACTCGCGCCGGTGGCCATCAGCTCAATGCCACAGCAGGCCGTGGCGAACGGCATGGGCCACAAACTGTTCTTGCGGCACCAACTGGCCAGGTTGTCCAACTTGCTGACCACGACGTTTTCGGGCAGGTCTATCGCCATCGAAACACTCCCTTCCGCC
>JAEUIK010000015.1 GCA_016793185.1 Planctomycetaceae bacterium
AACGTGGATGAACCACCAGTTCACCGACGATCCGGCCGCCGGCAACCGCCACCCGAGCTGGCCGCAGAACTGGTGGGAACTCGACGAGCTCGTGCCCGAATTGAACATGCCGGATACGGACCCCCTGTTTCCAGGCGCCGAAACGGATCCCTGGCCGGCCGGTTTGACGCGACCTTCGCCGGTCGACCACGGTCATTCCGTCTGCATCGATCCGTTGTTCATCGCCCGCAGCGATCAGGCGATCCAGGCGATTCCGCCGACGGATCCGCGGGCGAGCCTCCCCGATTACTGGCCCGGCCGGGCGTTTCCATATTTCTTGGACAACGACCCCGGCAATTCTTCAACCTTCAGTCCGACGGTTCCCCCCCCTCTGCTCGGCCCGCCGCGGATGTCGCGGGTCTCGCTCCGTTCGTGGCAGTCCCCCTACGCGCCGATGATGAGCCTGGGGCTGGCCGACCGGGTCTTCCGCTGGCAGGATGACCTGCTGTTCGAGCTGCCGACCGACGACACGCTCCGCCCCACGGCCGTGACCGACCTGTTGCAGCGGCCGCAGAGCGAAGGGAATTATTCGTGGATGGCGACCCTCACGCCCGTCGAGGGGGAGGGAGACGCCGCTGCCAGCCAACGGCGGTTGTTCAACTACTCGGTCGTCGTCTTCTACAAGCGCAATCTCGACATGCCGGTGGGCGTGGGCGCGATTCTGGATAATGACTTGTCATGGCGGCTTGCCGACCGCGGGCAGCGTCCTACCGAGCGGGTGGTCTTTGCCGATTTCCTCTCTCCCGCGGTCAGCTTTGGCGGGGGCGACGTGCGCCTGCGGCTGGTGGTGATGCCCGGCGCGACAAACAACGACGTCGCCGATCCCGATCGCAACGACTTCACGAACATCCGCCCGGGCAATTGGATCCTGCTGAGCGGGTATTACACGCCGGTCGCCGCCGGGGAGCATCACGCCGCGTTCCAGTGGTACCGCGTCGTGGCGGTGGACGACGGGCCGACATTGGTGGAAGACACGTCGATAACCGCGAGCGGGCAGCCAGAGTGGCTTCGCGACGTGACGCTGGCCGGGCCCGATTGGGACGCCAGTGCGTTCGAGGATGCCGACGGGAATGCGCCCACATTCGCGCGCACCTGCTATGCCACGCTGGTCGAAGGAGTGGTGGCGGTCTTCACGAAGACCGTCGAGTTGGACACGAGTGCCCGCAAGTGAGGACGGGTTGTCGCCCGTCTTCTGTAGTCGGCCTCTGTGAGGCCGACCGGGGATGCGGTTGAAGAAGGCGAACAGGACCGGGGTCACAGACCCCGGCTACAGAGAACGAAGACGGAAGACGACGACCGGGGTCACAGACCCCGGCTACAGAAGAAGGTTCTGTGGCTGGCCTCTCTGAGGCCGGCCGACCGGGGACACAGATCCCGGTGACAGAAGGCTAGTGCGGACAGGAAAAGAGAGCCGGCCGTGGTGCGGGGGCGCCGCGGTCGCATGTTTGCGGAGGTTCGAGTCATGGTCCGGCAACCTGATTACGTCGCAGCCGGTCGCGCGCGCGCCGGCAGCGCGCCGCGCCGCGGGATCATCCTGCTGTTCGTCCTGGCGCTCTTGGCGCTCTTTTCGCTCGTGACCGTGACCTTCGTTCTCGTCGCCCGGCAGAGCAAGCTCAGCGCTGGCCAGGCCGCCGCGGGCGAACGGACCGGCAACGCGGGGCTCGTCCCCTCCCAGCTCGACTTCGCCGCCATGCAAGCCCTGCGGGGGACGCGCATCCCCACCTCGGTGCTGCAGAACCACAGCCTGCTGGAAGACATGTACGGCAGCGACGGCGTCCTGGCCACCGTCGTCGATGGCCTCAAGCTGCCCGACGGCGTCACCGACGTCGATCATCCGCAGGGGCTGGCCCCCGGTTACCTCTATAACCTCGGGGGCGTCGTTAACGGTCAGGCGCAGCAGTTCCTCGTGCAGCTCGACGCGCAGATGAACGCCGTGCTGCCGATGTATCCCGGCGCGTTCAGCGGGCGGACGGTCACGATCCTGACCGGCGACGCTGCGGGCGTCAGCAGCCGGGTGCTCGAATCGCTGCCGGCCGTCGATGCGGGCGGCATGCCGGTCACCGATCCGGCGTTGCACCTGCCGCCGAACCCGCTCGTCGGACCGACGCACGAGCTGCGCGTCGTCAATCTCGGCGCGGGGGTCAGGGCGGGCGACCGCGTCCTCATCAACGGCGGCGCGTTCAACGGCACCGGCTTCGGGCTGGGCTTTCCCGTCGCGGCCCCCACAGCGCCCCCCACGCTCTACCTGGGAGCGCTGACGAACTCGTTTTACGACGCCACCCCGCTCCCCTACGCGCTTTTGCCGAACCCGGTTTTCTTCAAGCCGAATGTGACCGACACAGCGGTTGGAACCACCGCCTCGGTGCAGCCTCCGTATGTCGACCCGGCCGGTCCCGGCGGCGCCGACGAACCGTACGACGCGGTCGACTATCAGAACATGTTGCTGGCGCTGTATGTGCCCAACGCCCTCAACGACGGCAGCGACACCAGTGTCCCGGTGCCGCTTCCCTCGCTGCACCGGCCCGAGCTGATCTATTACTGGCTGCTCAAGAGCGGCGCGATCACCTCTTCGGTGGGGATGCAGGCCGTCACGCTGAACGAACTGGAAACGCTCGACGGAATTAGCCCTGGTTTGGTGCGGCGGATCATGCTCCGCCCGTGGGGTGGAACGCCGAATTCCGACCATCCCCTTTTCACCGGCAGCAACCCAGGCTTCAACCCGTGCAGTCTGGGGCCGAACCTGCTCGTCGGTCCCGACATCGGCCGGTGGGATGTCGATAACGACCAGGATGGCGTCCACGACAGCGTCTGGGTCGATCTCGGCGCGCAAGTCCTGACCGCCCCCGACGGCCGGAAGTACAAGCCGCTCTATGCGCTGCTGGTGGTCGACGAGGATTCGCGGCTGAACCTGAACGCGGCCGGTTCGCTGGCGCACATCAACCTGGCGACCCCCGGCAGCACGTTCCCCTGGGACGTGCGCCGCAATACGCACATCACCCGTCCCGGCCCCTACGCCGGCAACTGGTCTGGCATCTCGCCGACGGGCTCGGGCGCGCCCTACCTGCCGATGGGCCAGGGCTACGGCCCGGCCGACATCAACCTGGGGTTCGTCTTCGACGTGAACCTGGGAGCGGCGCTGGCTTCGGCCACCACGCCCGGCAATCTGGCACAGATGCGCGACGAGTACGCCCGGCTGCTGATTGGCGAACCGACCAGTTCGGGCAACTATCGCGAAGGGCGCTACGGCGAGGCTAGCTACGGGACCGACTGGTACCCTCCCACGTCTAGTGGTATCCCACCGCAACCGGGCTACACGTACGATCCCAGCACGGGTGGGGTCGGCTGGAATAGCGACTGGCTCGACGACTACGTGCGCAATTGCGACATGCCGATCGACTACTTCAATTCGCCGACAGCGGGCTCGTGGGGAAGTCCCCCGGATCTGAATGGCAATAGCGGCCTGGGGCTCGACTTGCGCGGCCAGCCCTGGTATGGCGACGTGCTGAATCCAGTCCTCACTTCGAGGACCTTCGTCGGGCTCGGTGAATGGAACTCCCCCACCTCGTACGACAAGCTCAACGACCCCTACGAGATCAACCTGGCTTGGAACAGCCGCAGCCGCCACAACACTACGGATCTCTCGGCGGTCGATCGCCCCTTCACGCCCGCCGATCTGGAGCGGCTGCGCCGCTTCAGCGATGTCGACGCCTCGTCGCTGTCGAGTCGGTTGACGGCGCTCGCCAAAGAGACATTCGTGGAGGGGCCGGTCGGCTCGGCGACGGCGCTGCTCGAGGCGGCCCGCAACCGCAACCTGGTCACGACCGAAAGCTGGGACACGCCGGTCCCCAGCACGCTGCTCCCCGGCGACCTGCTGCAAGGGTTCTTGGACGCCAATCAATTGGACTTTACGCCGGAGCTTGAGATTGCCCGGGACTTAAACGGAGGAAACGCGCAACTGATCAACGGCGCGTCACATGCCAGCTTCACGGAACTCATTCGCCGGCGCATCGCACAAGCGAATGTGTTGATCGATCCGAACTATCTGCGAAATCACCAGCGCGACGCGCTTCGGCAGTTGGTGAGCTGGGATCTCGCCCGCGGCGAGCGGCTCGACCTGAACCGCATCCTCGGCAATGGCATCGACGACAACGGCAACGGCGTGGTCGACGAACCGGCCGAGGTGGAAATGGCAACCACGGTGGGGGCCAAGATGTGGACGGCCTGGGCGACCCCCTACACGTCGGCCGACCCTCTGGCGGATCTGAATAACGACGGGCAGGTTTTAACCCCACCCCTCACCGGTCCTGCTGACACGAACGACACGCTCGCCCGGCAACTCTTGGCCCGCCACTTGTACGTCCTGGCCTGGGCGGTGATCGATCCGACGCAGGATGGCACGCGCGATGCCTTGGCGCCGCTGGTCGATTCCAGCCTGTCGGCGGCCGAAGCCCGCCTGGCGATCGCCCGGCACCTGGCGCAGTGGGCGGTGAACATGGTCGACTTCCGCGATCGCGATTCGATCATGACCGGCTTCGAGTACGACGTGAATCCGTTCACCGACGAGAACGGCGACGGCCTCCCCTGGGATGTCGACGACGACCTGACCTCGACCGAAAACACGCCGATCATCCGCGGCGTGGTCTGGGGCGTCGAGCGTCCGGAACTGCTGATTACCGAGACGCTCGCCGTCCACGACCGGCGGACAGAGGATACGGATCAGGAGATGAATGGGAAAAAGTACGCGCCGCCCGATCCACCGCGAAATCCAATGACGGATGATGATGATTACGACCAAGCACATCGTCCACTTGGCACGACGCTGATCGAGCTTTATGCGCCCTGGAATCGCACCGAGTCAGTAGCGCCCGAATTGTATGAAGCAACACCTGATCCAAAGAACGCATCACTGACGCTCTGGCAGCTAAACCTCGCTCGGCGGACTCCCGATCCTAAAGCATCTCCAATTTGGCGGCTCGCGATAGCGAATCAGAGCCCCCCCATCGATAAGCCGCCGGAGATGAAGGCTTACAACACGACGGATACGACGATTCCAGATATTCAACGTGTACTGTATTTTACGAATACTACAACTGGAATTGGGTTTGCGAATGATTGCTCGAAATCGTATTCCCGCGACACGTCGAGTCCGCCTAATCTCTACTTGGCGCCCAACAGCTATGCGGTACTCGGTCCCGACGATGTCGGATTAGCGGATGCGAATACTACTACGATTAAGCCACGGACTGGTGCGAATGGTGTGCGGATCAATTTCACGTTGCCCTTCACGATTTCAGGCACGATGGCGCCTCTGGCTCCGCCATACCCAACAGAGAATACCCAAATCAAACCTCCGCTTCCGATTGTCATCAATCAGCCGCGTCGATTCAGCATTTCGGAACCTTATCCAGGAGAACAACCGTCCGGATACGACACTTGGCACGGCCAAAACCCAGCCAACCTTGATACGCCGCCGACAACGATTGACGACACTCCTTGGGATATTACAAATCCCAACTTGCCGGCCATCACTAATGGGACATCGCCAAGTCAACCTGACACGGGAGTGCTTGCCGCTGCCCATCGCACCGTATATTTGCAGCGATTGGCCGACCCAACCAAGGGTTGGGACCAACTGACCAACCCGTATATTTCTGTGGACCGGATGCCTATTGATCTCACGGTCTATAACAGTTTCGACCCAGGCGAGATTGAAACGGAATCGAAGGCGCCAGCAAACAGCTACAAATTTGGTAGCCGGCAGCGCGGCGCTTATCATCTTCACCCGATTTCAGGGCGGCCAGTTGTCGATATATGGTCGAATCGGCGCGTAGGACCAATTGCCCCTCCGACCGCTGAACTAATTCCAGCTATCCAACGCTCGACGTTTGGCTTTCTCAATGACGTCGTGGAAATGCATCCGGTAACCGGCACTCAGGCGATTGCGTCGCCGCGTCCAGTTCTACGAATTCGAAAAGCAGGCGTAGGGACGCCGACCATCGATCCAAACTTGGAAGTGGACGGGCCGACGGGCGCGCTGGTCGATGAGTTTGTCGGTGATCCGAATATCCCCTTCCCCTGGCTCACTTGGAACAATCGCCCGTACCTCAGCAAGCACGAGTTGCTGCTGGTGCCGGCCGTGGGCCCCAGCGAGATGCTGGCGCGGCACGCGGTGCGCATGCCGGCGCCGGCGGCCACCGATACCCACAATCGCAGCCCGTACTTGTTGACCGGCCAGGAGGCAACCTTCAGCGCGGTCGACGTCTTCACCGGGCTGCAATTCGGTTACGTCTCGCCGTTGTTGATGTCGAGCTGGCTGCAGCAGGGGGCGAACCTCTATTCGCTGCCGAATTTCCACCGGCTGCTTGAATTCGTCACCGTGCCTTCGCGCTTCGCGGGGACCGAGACCTATCTCGATCCCCAGGCGTTCGCCCCTGGCACCGTGCCGCCGCACCGCTACAACCCGCCGTTCAACCGGGTCTCCAGCTTGCGCGAGCCGGGCAAACCGAATCTCAACACCATCACCGATCTGAAGGTCTGGCAGGGGGTGATGAATCAACTGCCCGACGGTTCGGCCGCCGGCGCGACGCCGTCGCACGCCTCGTGGCAAAAGTTGCTGGCGAGCCGCCGCGGCTACGGGGCGAATATCCCCACGAGCCTGCTGGTGGTCGATCCGACGACGCCGCCGCAGACCGCAACCGGCCAACCGCTGCCGACGTTCTTCACGAACCCGTTCCGTTCGTATGGCGGGTTGTACTTGCAGCCGCTGCCGGAGCTGCAGGTCAATAACTTCGCCACAGCTCCCACGGTCGGCGTGACCGCGCATCCCGACCCGAGCGTGACGGGCGCGAGCTGGCAGAACGAGATCGACTCGACGTTGTTGCGGGTCGATCACACGACGTTCGGCGGCGCGCCGCTGCCGCTCTTCGCGCAGAACCCGGCCAACGCCGGCGACGTGGCCCCTTTTGCCGACGCGCTGGCGAATCCCTACTTCCACTACCAGACGATCCAGAAGCTGTCGAACGTCACGACCACGCGGTCGAACGTCTACTCGGTCTGGATCACGGTGGGGTACTTCGAGGTCAAGCGCGTGCCGGTCAGCGCTCGCCATCCCGACGGCTGGCAGTTGGGCCCCGAAATGGGGATCGAGACCGGCGAGGTGGAACGGCATCGGGCGTATTACCTGATCGACCGTTCGCTGCCCGTCGGTTTCGAACGGGGCGAAGACCACAACGTCGAACAGACGATCCTGATCAAGAAGATCATCGAATAGCAAGCGGCCCGGATTCGGCGTCCGTCCTGTCTTCTGTAGTCGGCCTCTGTGAGGCCGACCGGGGGAGGGCTTCGCCCCGGCTACAGAAGAAACCAGGACCGGGGTCACAGACCTCGGCTACAGAAGTGGACTTCTGTGGCTGGCCTCTGTGAGGCCGGCCGGGAGAGGATTTCGCCTCGGCTACAGAAGAAACCAGGACCGGGGTCAAAGACCCCGGCTACAGAAGAGGACTTCTGTGGCTGGCCTCTGTGAGGCCGACCGGGGGAGGATTTCGCATCGGCTACGGAAGAAACCAGGACCGGGGTCACAGACCCCGGCTACAGAAGAGGACTTCTGTGGCTGGCCTCTGTGAGGCCGGCCGGGAGAGGATTTCGCCTCGGCTACAGAAGAAACCAGGACCGGGGTCAAAGACCCCGGC
>JAEUIK010000081.1 GCA_016793185.1 Planctomycetaceae bacterium
CGCCAACGCTGCACCGACCTGCGACGACAATTCTACGACCAACAAACCGACGCTTTTACCCAACGCATCAAACACCCAAAAACCAGGCAGCGCGTCCGAGAATTCCTAAAAATGGCCGCGTGATTCTGCTCACTTTGAGTCTTTGAGGCCCGCTCTGCCAACTTCTGGGGCCGGCCTCGCAGAGGCCAGCTACAGAATTGTGACTGAGCCCTGTGGCCGCGGCCACAGCAGTCGCTGCGCAGCGCGATCGTCTACTTCGACTTCTTCTTCTTGGGGGCGGGCTTCTTCGGCGCTTTGGCCTTGGCGGCCGGCTTCGTCGCCTTCGTCTTGCTGGTCCGCTTGGCGGCCGTCTTTTTTCCCTGCTTTTGGCCGAAGATCAGCTGCCAACGCTCCGAGTAGGTATTGTTGCTGCCGGTGTGCAAGACGGTCACGGGACAAGCTCTCTCTTGATCAGGATGGTGGTCAGGAAACGGATCTCCGCGTCAGAACCATTCTGCGCTCCGTTGCCGGCGGGTCAAGCTGCCGGCGGCGAAGGGCACGCCAGCGGCGTTTAGTGCTGCAGCTTCTTGTAACGGAAGCGGTGCGGCTCGTCCGCGGCGTTGCCCAGCCGTTCGTGGCGCTGCTGCTCGTAGGTCTGAAAATTCCCCTCGCACCAGTGGACGTGCCCATCCCCCTCGAAAGCCAGGATGTGCGTCGCCAGGCGGTCGAGGAACCAGCGATCGTGGCTAATGACAACGACGCAGCCGACGAAGTTGGAGATTGCCTCTTCCAGCGAGCGGAGCGTATCGACGTCGAGATCGTTGGTCGGTTCGTCCAAGAGGAGCACATTCGAACCGCGGCGGAGCAACTTGGCCAGGTGGACGCGGTTGCGTTCACCGCCCGAAAGTGTCCCGACGATCTTCTGCTGATCGGGCCCCATGAAGTTGAACCGTGCGACGTAGGAGCGTGCGTTGATCTTCCGGCCCCCCATCTCGAACGTATCGTGGCCGCCGGAGATCTCCTCAAAAATGGTCTTCTTGGGATCGAGGGCGTCGCGCGACTGGTCGACGTAGCCCAGCTCGACCGTCGGTCCGATCTTGAGCGTTCCCTTGTCCGGCTTCTCGGCGCCGACGAGCATGCGGAACAACGTCGTCTTGCCCGCCCCGTTGGGCCCGATGACGCCGACGATCCCGCCGGCGGGGAGGCGGAACGAGAGATCTTCGATCAGCAGGTTATCGCCGTAGGACTTCGAGATGCCCTCGGCCGTGATGACGAGCTCGCCCAGGTGCTTGCCGGGCGGAATCGCGATTTCGGTCTCCTCCAGCCGATCCGACTGGGCCTGTGCCGACATCTCTTCGTAGGCCTTGAGGCGGGCCTTGCTCTTGGCCTGCCGGGCCCGGGGCGAGCTGCGCACCCATTCCAGCTCCTTGGCCAAGGTCTTCTGGCGCGCCGAGGCCACCTTCTCCTCGCGCTCCAGGCGCTCGCGCTTCTGGTCGAGCCAGGCGCTGTAGTTCCCCTCGAAGGGAATCCCCTTCCCGCGATCGAGCTCGAGGATCCAGCCAGCGGCGTTGTCGAGGAAGTAGCGGTCGTGCGTCACGGCCACCACCGTGCCCGTGTACTCCGAGAGGAACCGCTCGAGCCAGTTGACGCTTTCGGCGTCGAGGTGGTTCGTGGGCTCGTCAAGCAGCAGCAGGTCGGGATGCTGGAGCAGGATCTTGCACAAGGCGACGCGGCGGCGTTCGCCGCCGGAGAGGTTCGTGACCGGCGAGTCTCCCGGCGGCAGGTTCATGGCGTCCATGGCGATCTCGACCTGGCGATCGAGTTCCCAGGCGTTGGTCGCCTCGATCTGGTCCTGGATCTTCGCCTGCTCGGCCAAGAGCTTCTCCATGGCCGCGTCGTCCATGGGCTCGCCGAGCTTCATGTTCACTTCGTCGTAGCGGCGGAGCAGCTCGCGCGTCGGCTCGACGGCTTCTTGCACGTTCTCCCAGACATTCTTGTCGGGATTCAAGTGCGGCTCTTGCGCCAAGTAGCCGACGGTGTACCCCTCGGTGAGTTTGGCCTCCCCCTCGAACTCGCGATCCTCCCCCGCCATGATCCGCAGGAGCGAGCTTTTACCCGAGCCGTTGCGCCCCAGGACCCCGATCTTGGCGCCGGGATAGAAGGCGAGCCAGATATTTTCGAGCACGACCTTCTGGCCGTGCTTCTTGGTCAATCCGCTGATCTGATAGATGTATTGCTTACCCATCTTGGTACTGAAGTCTCATGCTAGAGGGATACCTGCCAGGCGACCGCGAAGCGCCGTGCGCCTGAGTGCCAACCCGCAGCGGCGTCACTCCCATTCGATCGTGGCGGGAGGCTTCGAGCTGATGTCGTAGACGACGCGGTTGACGCCGCGGACTTCGTTGATGATCCGCGTCGAGAGCCGTGCCAACAGGTCGTACGGGAGGTGGCTCCAATCGGCCGTCATGAAGTCGTCCGACTCGATCGCCCGGACGGCGATCACGTCTTCGTAAGTCCGCCCGTCCCCCATCACGCCGACCGTCTGCACCGGCAAGAGCACGGCAAAGACCTGGGACGTTTGCCGGTAGAGGCCCGCGGCGCGGATCTCTTCGAGCACGATCGCGTCCGCCTCGCGCAGCCGGTCGAGACGCTCGCGGGTGACTTCGCCCAGACAGCGCACGGCCAGGCCAGGGCCCGGGAACGGGTGCCGCCAGACGATTTCCGCGGGCAGCCCAAGCTGCTCGCCGAGGCGGCGGACTTCGTCCTTGAACAGATCCCGCAACGGCTCGATCAATTCAAAACCCAGTTCGTCGGGCAGACCTCCCACGTTGTGGTGCAGCTTGATGGTGGCGGCCGGTCCGTCGGGCGAGGCGCCGCTCTCGATGACGTCGGGGTAGAGCGTTCCTTGGGCGAGGAAGTGGGCATCTTTGACCTTGGCCGCTTCAGCGGCAAAACAGTCGATGAAAGCGTGCCCGATCCGGCGGCGCTTTTCCTGCGGATCGGTGATGCCGGCCAGATCGGCCAGGAACTTCTCCTCGGCCTTCACCACGTGCAGGTCGGTCTTGAAGTGCGTGCCAAACTCGCGGATGACCGATTCTTCTTCGTCTTTCCGCAAGAGGCCGTTATCGACCAGGATGCACGAGAGCTGCGGTCCGACCGCCTGGTAGAGCAAGGCGGCCACGACCGACGAGTCGACGCCCCCCGACAGACCGCAAATGATCCGCCGCGAGCCGACGCGCTCGCGGACTTGCTTGATCGTTTGGGCCGCAAAGTCGCCGAGCTTCCAGTCCCCCTCGCACCCGCAGACGTTGGTCAAGAAGTTCTGCAGAATCTGCCGTCCGACCGGCGTATGCGTCACCTCGGGATGGAACTGCAGGCAATAGACCGGCAGGTCGCGGTGCTTGACCGCGGCAATGGTACACGTTTGGGTGTGAGCCAAGGAAATGAAGCTGTCCGAAACCGACTGCACCTGGTCGCCGTGGCTCATCCAGACGTCCGACTCGCTCGGCAGCCCCTCGAACAGTTCGTTGGCTGCGTCGAACCAGCAATGGGCCCGGCCGAACTCGCGGGCCGGCGCGCTCTGGACCGCGCCGCCGAGCGTTTCGCAGGCGACGTGCATCCCGTAGCAGATCCCCAGGATGGGAATGCCCATCTTGAAGACTTCCGGATCGCATTTGGGGGCCCCGTGTTCGTAGACGCTGGCCGGGCCCCCCGACAGGATGATGCCGCGGGGAGCGAGCTCGCGAATCCGCTCGGCCGAGAGGTCGTGGCGGACGATCTCGCAGTAGACTTCCTGCTCGCGCACCCGCCGGGCGATGAGCTGGGCGAACTGCGAACCGAAGTCGAACACGAGCACGCACTGGCGCGTCGCGACAGGAGGGGTGGCGCTGGCAATCGAGG
>JAEUIK010000595.1 GCA_016793185.1 Planctomycetaceae bacterium
GATCAAGGAGAGCATTCCCGAGTTCCTGCTCCGGCTCTGGAACGTCTACAGCTTCTTCGTCATCTACGCCGGGATCGACAAGTTCGATCCCGCGGCGGAACTGCCGGGTGCGGTCGGCGAGCTGAGCGCCCAAGACCTCGCCCGGGCTCCAGGCTATCGGCCGGTCCCACAGCGCAGCGAGCTCGACCGCTGGATTCTCAGCGAGCTGCAGGGAACCGCGGCCGAAGTTGTCGAGAAGATGGACGCCTACGACAATTACGCCGCCTGCCAGCGGATCACGGCGTTTGTCGATGCGCTCTCGAACTGGTACGTGCGGCGCAGCCGCGATCGCTTCTGGAGCGGCGCGCACGACGCCGACAAGCTCGACGCCTACTGGACGCTCTACGAGTGCCTGCTGACGACCAGCAAGATTGTGGCCCCGTTCGTGCCGTTTCTGGCTGAAACCCTGTGGCAGAACCTGGCGGTCGGCGAGTTTGGCGGGCGGGCGACCGAGAGCGTGCATCTGACGACCTTCCCGACCGGCGACGCGGCGGCCCGCGACGAGTTGCTGTCGCAGCGGATGAATCTGGCGCGCGAGATCGTTTCGCTGGGCCGCGCCGCGCGGATGACCGCCAAGCTCAAGGTTCGCCAGCCGCTGGAGCGCGTCGAAGTGATCCTGGCCGACACAACGCATCAACCTTGGCTCGAGCAGCATGCCGCGCTCGTGGCCGAAGAGCTGAACGTCAAACGCGTCGAGTACGCCACCAAGGCCGACCAGTACATCAGCTACACGGTGCTGCCCGATCTCAAGCGGCTGGGCCCCAAGCTCGGCAAACGCCTGCCGGCACTCAAGCAGGCACTTGCCGCCGCGGATCCCGCCGCGTTGATGGCGGGCCTGGAAGCGTCCGGCAGCGTCGCGCTCGACGTCGCCGGCGAATCAATCGCGCTCGATCGCGAAGAGCTGCAGATTCGCCTGGCGGCCAAGCCCGGTTGGGCGGCGGCCCAGGGGCACGACGTCGTGGTCGTTGTCGCCACCGAGGTGAGCGACGAGTTGAAGCGCGAGGGACTCGCCCGCGAACTGACCCACGCGGTGCAAACGCAGCGTAAAGACCTCGGCTGCGCGTACACGGATCGGATCGAGATCGGGATCGTCGGAGCCTCGGGCGAAGTCGCGGCGGCGCTCGACCAGTTCGGCGACTACGTCCGGAGCGAAACTTTGGCGGTTTCGCTCAGCCAAGCGCCCCTGGCCGGTGTTGAGCCCCTCGGCGTCGAGCTTGCCGGTCAGCAACTGCAGTTGTATGTGCGAGCCAAGAACTAGATAAGTGATTGCTCGCAGGATTGATCACCGGGTGCCTCCGGCTTCGCCCGTGCGACTGGAGAGCAGGCACTGGCAGAGCCCGTGGCACCGAGAGCTCCGAGACAGATAACTTCCCGTGCGAGTCACTCCACTGAAATTGGCCGTTTTCATCTCCGGTGGCGGGACGACGCTGCGCAATTTGATCGCGAAGATCGACGCCGGCGCGCTGCCGGCCCAGATCAGCGTCGTGGTCTCGAGCAATCCCGCGGCCAAGGGCAACGAGATCGCTGCCAACGCCGGGATCCGGCATGTCGTAGTTGAGCGCCGCGCCTTTGATTCGGTCGAGCGTTTCAGCCAGTCCGTGTTTGCCCCCTGCTTCGAACAGCAGGTCGATCTGATCATCATGGCCGGGTTCTTGAAACTGGTGCGCATTCCCCCCGAGTTCGCCGGGCGCGTCATGAACATTCATCCGTCGCTCATTCCCGCCTACTGCGGGGCGGGCTTTTACGGACTCAATGTCCACGCCGCCGTGCTCGAGGCGGGCGACAAGATCTCGGGCTGTACCGTCCACTTCGTCGACGACCAGTACGACAACGGGCCGATCATCCTCCAGCGGGAAGTGCCGGTGCTGACCGGCGACACCCCGGAGACGCTGGCCATGCGCGTCTTCGAGGCCGAGTGCGAGGCCTATCCCGAAGCGATCCGACTGTTCGCTGAGGGGCGATTGCAGATCGACGGGGAACGCGTGGTAATCACGTGAACTCACGTTCCCTGTCCGTGTGCCCTGGGCGTGCCCAAGCGGCATAGTCTCGAGAGCGCGCCAGCGGACAAGAACTCACGCGGGCAAATAGCCATACCGCCGATAAAACTCGCCGGCCGCTGTCCAGGCGGTATGGGTCTCGAGCCAGATCTGCCGGTAGCCCGCGTCCCAGCAACTCGCTTCGAGTGCCGCGAGCAACAGTCGCCCCACACCGCGGCGCCGCCAGGGCGGGCTCACCATCAGCCAGTGGATGGCGGGGCGAACTTCGGCCGCGCTGCTGCGATCGGCCCACGTCACTGAGCCGACGAGCGTGGGGACGCCCCCCAATTCCTGAGCTTCCGCCAACCACATCCGCTGGTGCGCCCACCACGGCTTCGCCTCCAGCTCTGCGCGAAAGTCGGCGGGCGTCCATTGACGCACGCCGACGCGCTGCCGGGCAAAAGCCGCGTCGCGGAGCCGCAGCCAGCTCTCGACGTCGGCATCGCCGGCAAAGTGCCGGACCCGCACGCCCGAGACCTCGGGGAGCTCGGGCCGGAGTGCGAGAACCTTCGATAGCTGCAGCACGTTCACCAT
>JAEUIK010000601.1 GCA_016793185.1 Planctomycetaceae bacterium
AGCCGCAGTATTCGCACGGCTACCTGGTGCCGGCCTTTGCCTGCATCCTCCTCTGGATGCGGTGGCAGCCGCTCGAAGAGTCCAACGCCAGCGAGCGTTGGGCGGGGGCCGCGTTGATTGCCCTCTCGGTGCTGCTGCGCCTGCCGTTGAGCTTCTTTGCGCAGATGATCCCCGAAATGGTGACCGTCATCCCGGCCCTGTGCGGGGCCTTCTTGCTGGTGGGGGGCTGGAAAGCCCTGCGGTGGGCCTGGCCCGCGCTCGTCTTTTTGGTGTTCATGTTTCCGCTCCCCGACGTGGTCGAGCGGGGGCTGCTCAACCCGCTCCAGAAAATCGCCACGATCGCCAGCACCTACTGCCTGCAGACGCTCGGGCTCCCCGCCTTCCGCGAGGGTAACCGCATCATCCTGGGGGACATCAAGCTGGGCGTCGTCGACGCGTGCAGCGGGCTGCGGATGTTGACGATCTTCTTCGCCCTCTCCACGGCCATCATCCTGGTGACGGCCCGGCCGCTGTGGGAACGCATCGTGATTCTCCTGAGCGCCATTCCGATCGCCCTGGCCGTGAATATCGCCCGCATCACCGTGACGGGTGTGCTGTACGAATATGCCAACAAAGAACTCGCCGAGACGGTTTTCCACGATCTGGCGGGGTGGGTGATGATGCCGATGGCCCTGGGCCTGCTGTATTGCGAATTGCAACTGTTGGCGCACCTGGTGATCGACGACGACACGGCCGAGGAGACCGCACTGGGCCAGTCGACCGTCGCCGTCCACTAACCTCGGTGCGACAGATAACCTCGGGGCGATAGTGGCCGCGCGATCGGAAGATTCCGATTCCAACGGTCGCGAACGACGCGGGGACAAGGCTGGAACTTGATTGGGGCTGCAAGCGAACAAGTCCGCCAGGGCGCAGAACATCGCCCGGCGGTGAGCGAGGAGCGAGAGGGGGGACGGTTGCGACCCGTTCGGGAAGCAACAGGGAAAGCCCTCCTGCGAACGCCCGCCGGGCGAGCGCGAAATTGTGCAACACGGACGTTGAAAAAAGCGGACAAGGCCCAAACCTTCAACTTGTCTCGGTGGTTTCTAGCGTGAAGCTGCGGCACGACTTACGCCGCGGCCAGGAAATTACCGAACCGTGTGGCGCGTGACTTGCTTACTGGACCGATCCCCGAATGCGGCCTGCGGCGCGAGCCGAGTGGGCCGTGCGGGCATGGTGTCTCGTCAAACGTTCTGAAAGAGGAACCTCCGTGCTGCCTCCGAACTCGCCCGAAATCAATCCGGCCAACAATCGCGGCAATTCCGCGGTGACCGACTCGCCGCGGATGTACGGCTCGCTGGTGCCGATGCAGTTCGAACTGCCGCAGGTGGTGAACGCTCCCTGGACGAGCCCGACGGCCGGCCCCGGTCCGCTGCCGGCCATGATCGTGACGGTGGGGGGAGTGCTGAACTCGTTCCGCCGCCGGTGGTGGTCGGTCGCCTTAGGGGCGCTGGTGGGGGGCCTGGCCCTGGCCCTGGCCTGGGTGTTTGTGCCGGCGCAGAACGAAGTCGAGGCGATTCTCGAGCTCAGCCGCGAGCCGATGGAAATGGCCGGCGACCGGCGGCAAGAGATGCCCAAGGACGTGTGGGAGAACTACAAGGCCACGCAGGCCACGCTGGTCAAGACGCGCCTCACGTTGATGAACGCGCTCAACTCGAAGGACAAGGACACCGGCCGTCCGCTGTCGGAACTGCCCGTCGTGCGGGGCGAGTGGGACGGGGTGGGCTGGCTGCAAAAGAAGATTCGCGTCTGGTTCCCCGGCGACGCCTCGATCATGGTCATCGGCATGAAGGGGGAAGATCCCCAGCAGATGGTCAAGCTGGTCAACGCCGTCACCGAGACCTACCTCAACGAATTCACGAGCAACGAGAAGACCCGGCAGCGCGACGAACTGACCAAGCTCAAGGAGCACTTGCAAGGCCTGCAGACTTCCTACGACGCCGACCGGAAGAAGTACGATCTGCGCGCCCGGCAGCTGGGAGCGTTGAACAACCAGGAGATGCAGCTCCGGCACCAGCAAGCCAACGCCGCCCTGCAGAGCCTGATCAATCGCGCTCAGCAGGTGACCTCGCTGATGACCGACAAGAAGGTCGAGATCATCGAGATCAAGCAGCGGATGCAATTGGGCAGCAGCTACGAGCCCTCGCAGCAGATGATCGACGAGAAGTTGCTGGAGAATCCGAAGTTCCGCGACAAGATCGCCCGGCGCGAAGAGTATCTGGCCCAGAAGCGCGCCGCGAGCACCAGCTTCGTCAATCCCGAGGCGGCGGCGGTCAAGCGCATCCAGGCCAAGATCGACACGCTCGACGCCGAAATCGAGCAACTCCGCGACGAGTTGTCGCCGCAGATCCGCCAATCGCTGGGAGGCGATGTCAATCAAGCCGGACAGTACCAGTTGCAAGGCGCCGAGCAGGCCCTGGCGCTGCTGCAGGAGGAGCTCACCAACCTGGAAGGGGCGATCACCAAGGCCCAGACCGAGCTGAACGACCTCCACACCTCAACCGGCGAGCTCGACGGCATGCAGCAGGGTCTCGATACGCTCCGGCAGCGGATGGCGATGGTCAACACCGAGATTCTCAAGGCGCAATTGAATCTCGAAGCCAAGCCGCCGATCACCGTCTACAACATGGCCTCGGTCCCCGAGAGCAGCCACGACTGGATGCGGTATTTCATGGTCGCCTCGCTCGGAGGTCTGGCCTTCTGCATTCCCGTGGTGGGACTCATCGCCTGGGATTTCACCCAGCGCCGCCTCAACACCAGCAACGATCTCCCCGAGGCGCTCGGCGTGAAGCTGGTCGGCACAATTCCCGCCCTGGCGGGCAAGCGCAAGTCGAAGTCGAAGGAGGCTGCCGGCGCCCTCGGCGGTCGCACCCCGCTGGCCGACGCGATCGACGGAGTGCGGACCTCGCTGATGCGTGACGCCGCCGCCGAGAGCACGCGGATCGTGCTGGTGACCAGCCCCGTGGGTCGCGAGGGAAAAACCACCTTGGCGACGCAACTCGCCGCCAGTCTGGGCCGGGCGGGACGACGCACCCTGCTGATCGACGGCGATCTGCGGCATCCCTCCGCCCATCGGGCCCTGGGCGTGGCCCAGGAACCGGGCTTGTCCGAGATTCTGCGGAGCGAAATCGAGATCGAAGAAGCCATCCGGCCGACTCGGGCCAACGGCCTGTGGATGATTCCGGCCGGCCGCTTCGACGAAGACGCGCTGCACGCACTGGCCCGCGACGGCGTCCAGGAAGTGTTCAAGGAGCTGGCCGCGGGTTTCGACTTTGTGATCATCGACGCCCCGCCGGTGTTGACCGACTCGGATGCCCTGGTGATCGGCCAGCACGTCGACGCGGCGATCATCTCGGTGCTCCGCGATATCAGCCGCGTGCCGCAGGTATTCGATGCCCGCGACCGGCTGCGGACCGTCGGAGTGCGGCTCCTGGGTTGCGTCTATCACGGAGCCAAGGCCGAGCAGCGGACGTTACGTCCGGCCGTGGCCGCGAAATAGGGGAGCCGGAGGCAACTTCACCCCCCCCGTTGGAGCGAGGGCCGGATCGGGGAATCGCCGGAGATTTATTGGCGCCCCTCGGCAGATTATAAGTAACGCGGTTGCGAAGGCTCGCAACCCTAGCCCGGAGAGTTGGGAGTAGGACGAAATGAAGGCAATCATACCGGTCGCGGTCGCCATCGTGCTGTTGTTGTTTTGCGCCGCGGTGAACGGTTACTGGACCGACCGCTGGGGTTCGGGGGCCGCGACGGAGATTGAGGAGTACGGCAAGCGGGTGCTCTCGCTTCCCCTGAATTTCGGCGACTGGGAGGGAACCGATTCCACCGAGACCGACGAAAGCAAGGCGCAGCTCAAGGCCGCGCATATCGACTTTGCCGTGCAGCGGACCTACCGCAACGTGAAGAACGGCCAGGAGGTGAGCGTCTTCCTGGCGTGCGGCCCGCAGCGGCACCTGGCGATTCACGAACCGAAATCGTGCTTCCCGGCGGCCGGCTACAACATGGTCGAGTCGGAGCTGCAGTTTCCGATCGACGTCGAGAACCCGGCGTCGGGTGCGCCGCCGATCAAGACCGAGTTCTACACGGCCCGCTTCCGCAAGGATGAAGTCACTGGCCCGCTCTACTTGCGCATCTTCTGGAGCTGGAACGCCGGCGACGGTTGGGTGGCGCCGAGCTGGCCGAAGGTGGCGTTCGCCTGGGAAAAGGTGCTGTACAAGCTCTACGTCATGGGGGTCGTCCAGGAACGGGGCGACAATCTGACGAACGATCCGCGCGTGGCCTTCATTCACGATCTGATGCCCGTGCTGGATAAGTGCCTGAACGTGCCGGGAGGTCCGGTCGACGCGGCCGCCGCGCCGGCAGAGGCTGCCGCGGCAGAGGCCGCTCCGGCGGAAGCCGCTCCCGTGCCGGCCGGCTGAGATTGGCGCGAGACGCACCGGTCTGGCTATCGAGAGACAGTGAACAGCGAAGCGCAGCGAACAGTGTTTCAAAGCGAACAGTGACAGAGGCGATTGGGGCAACTGAAACGGGGTAGTTGTCGTCCACAACCGGCAAGTGATTGCGGGGAACGATCCGCGGAGGATCCTGTGGCGGCAAGGCAGGCAGTGACTGGAGGCACAACGTAAGGGCGGCCTGTGCCGTCGTGGGACGAACGCGACAGGACGTCGCGAACGACGAAATCGCCAACTCGAAGAGTTACACAACACCCTATGATTTCATTTGCTTTTCGACATCGTTTTACCAAGCGCGTGTTTGCCATTGTCGTGTTGCACGCCGTGGTCTTTGCCCTGGCGTACCGCTTGGCCTACGGCATCAAGTTCGACTTCGCGATTCCCGAGAAGCTGGCCGACCAGTTCTGGCTGACGCTGCCGGCGATCCTGATCATCAAGCTGATGATCTTCTACGCCCTGGGGGCATGCCACGGCTGGTGGGGGTTCGTGACCTTTTCGGACCTGGCGGTGCTGCTCAAAGCGGCGACGTTGTCGCTGTTGATCGTCGGCGCCGTCGACATGTACATGGTCCAGAACAACCACATTCCCAAAGCAATCCTGATCCTCGACTACATCCTGACGATCGCCCTGTTGGGCGGGCTCCGTTCGATGTGGCGGCTCTCGCAGCAAGAGCTGCGGCCCATCATCGAGCGCAAGGATTACCGGCGGGTGCTGATCGTCGGCGCCAACGCCGCCGGCGAATCGCTGGCGCGCCAGCTGCACGCCGACCATCGCTTCAAGTGCATCGTCGTCGGCTTTCTGGATGACGATGCCGCGCTGAAGGGAACCCGGCTGGGGAGTATGGAAGTTCTCGGTCGCCCCGAAGAGGCGCCCAAGTACGCCGCCGCGTTCGCCGCCCAGGACGTGCTCGTCTCGGGGGGCACGCTCCCCGGCAAGCGGTTGCGCCTGCTGATGAAACGCTGCGAAGACGCGGGCCTGACGGTCAAGGTGGTGCCCCCCGTCGACGACCTGCTCAAGAACGACATTCCGCTGCAGATTCGCCCGATCGACATCAACGACCTCTTGGGTCGCGACCCGATCCGCCTCAACTCCGACGCCATCGAGGGGCTGCTCGCGGGCCAGACGGTGCTCGTGACCGGGGCGGGCGGCAGCATCGGCTCCGAGATCTGTCGCCAGGTGCTCCGCTTCCACCCCAAGAAGCTGATCCTGGTCGAGCGCGGCGAAAACAACCTCTTCCTGATCGAGCAGGAGCTCCGCAAGATCACCGAGCCGGGCCTCATCCAGCCCTGCGTGGCCGACATTCTCGACAAGCCGCGGCTGAACTGCATCTTCGAGACGCACCGCCCCGACGTGGTCTTCCACGCCGCCGCGTTCAAGCATGTGCCGATGATGGAGAACAACCCGGGCGAAGCGATCAAGAACAATGTCTTCGGCACCCGGCAACTCGTCGAAATCGCCGATCGCTATCACGTGCGGCACTTTGTCATGATTTCGACCGATAAGGCGGTCAACCCGACGAGCGTGATGGGCGTTTCCAAGCAGCTCGCCGAGCGGTTCGTTCACGCGTTCACCGAACGCTCGCAAACCAAGTTCGTGGTGGTGCGCTTCGGTAACGTGCTGGCCTCGGCGGGCAGCGTGGTGCCGATCTTCCAGGAGCAGATCCGCCGCGGCGGTCCCGTCACCGTCACCCATCCGCAGATCGAGCGCTTCTTCATGACTATTCCCGAGGCGTCGCAGCTCGTGCTGCAGGCCGCGGCGATGGGAGGCGCCGGCGAGATCTTCGTCCTCGACATGGGGGACCCCGTCAAGATCGTCGACCTGGCCCAAGACCTCATTCGCCTCAGCGGCCTGAAGGCGGGCGAGGATATCGAGATCCAGTTCACGGGGCTCCGCCCCGGCGAGAAACTCTACGAAGAGCTCTATCTCGATAGCGAAGAGAAGCTGCCGACTCCGCATCCCAAGGTCTTCGTCGCCTACCACCGCCCCTACACGCTCGAAGAAGTCATCTCGGGCATCGACGAGCTGCTGGCCTATGTGCACAGCACGCCCGATGTGCTGCACGCCAAGCTCAAGCAGATCGTGCCCGAGTACTGCCTGCCCGGCACGGTCGTGCATTCGGTGGAGAATGCCGGCAACCGGGGTGTGCCCGACCGCAAGGTCATCCGTGCCGACGTCGCCGGCGTGTCGCCGGAGAACGCCAGCGAAGAATCGTCGTCGGACGACGTGCTCGCGGCGAAAGGCGGCGATTCGAGCCTCCGGCGGTAGCGCCCGAGGCTTCCGCTCCCGGAGGGGGACTTCGAATCCAGGAGCGGCCCGCGCCGCCGCTGCGCCGGCGGGCTATCCTTGAGGCGCCGTTCGCCCGGGTGCTCGGTCACAGCCAAGACTTGGAGTCGCGGCCAACCGGTCGCGCACCCGCTGTTTTTTGCCGCCGACCCCCTTATGTCTTCGGCGGCCGTGCTGCGCCAACCCTGATTCTGAGGGGCGACGCGGCACGAGTCACCTTGCGTCGGCTCAGCAAAGCGGAACAATAGCGGCCATGACGCAACGGTCCGAAGCCGTCCGAGGCATTGTTCGCATCGCCTCGAACTACCTGCGGCTCGCCTCCACCTTCCTGATCGGCATCTTCTTCGTCAAGCTGGCGCTGGGCTTCGGCACCGACGCCTACGGCCTGATCGTGCTCATCGGCGTCGGCACCGGCATCCTCGGCATGATCGACGAGGTCGTCAACTGGAGCATGATCCGCGAGCTCGGGGCGGCCTACCACGGCGCACGCGAGACGCGTTTTCGCAGTGTCTTCACGTCGGCCTTCGTGGTCTGTCTCGGCGCGGCCCTGCTCACCCTGGCAGCTTTCGGCCTGGTCCTGCTGGTGCTCGACTGGCTGGAAATTCCCGTCTATCTCCTGCCGGCGGCGCGCTGGTTCCTCGTCTGCACTGCGATCCAGGCCGCGTTCCGAGTCGTGCTGGCGCCGGCGCGCAACATGTACGTCATTTCGGAACGCATGGTCGCGATGAACGTCTGGGAAGTCGTGCCGCGGCTGCTCGACCTGTGCGCCGTGGCCCTGACGCTGGCCTGGGCCGATCCCAATCCCGCCGACCAGGTGATTTGCTACGGAGTGCTCTCGAACCTGTTTGCCGTCGCGCAGCTCGCCGTCTCAGCGGTTCTGATCTATTGGATCGACCCCAAGCTGCGGCTGGCCCCGCGGCTCGTCTCGCGCCGGCAAATGGCGAGCCTGGTGAAGACCGGCGGCTGGAACACCTCGATTTCGCTGGCCATGAACCTGGGCAATCGCACCGATGCCATCATCATGAACAAGTTCTTCGGCACCAATGGCAACGTCATCTACGGGCTGGGCCTGCAGACCTCGGCCTACGCGCGGATGATTGCCCAAGGGGTGACCGTGGGGGTCGACGCACTCGCCACGCGCGTCAGCACCGTGTCGGGCGTGTCGGCGATTCGCGAATTGATCAACTACATGACGCGCCTGCACGGAGCCGTGGCCTTTCCCGCGGGCCTGGGCTGCTTTTTTCTCGTCGAGCCGTTCCTGCATGCCTGGGTGGGACGGAACCTGAAGGACCCCGCCACTCAGATCCCGCAAATCGTCGCCATTACGCGGATCCTGATCGTCGCCATCACCATCCGCAGCATTTCGGACGGCTGGACGCGCGTCTTGTACGGGGCGGGCTACATTCGCACCTACGCCCCGTTGATCTTCCTCGGCTCGCTCTTCAATCCCTTCTTATCCGTGGCGCTGTTGTGGATGTACCCCGATTGGTACACCGCCCCCTCCTGGGCGCATACGGGCTTGTTCTTCGTGTTTCATGTGCTCTTGCTTCCCTGGCTGATTCGGTACGCGGTGCAGATTGGGATTCGCGATACGATCTTTCCGCTCTTCCGCCCGGTGGTCGCCTCGGTGATCTGCGTACCGATCCTGGTCTGGGGCTGTCTGCACCTGCAGCCCGGCGATTTGCGCGGACTGGCAATCGTCGTCCTGGCCTACGGCGCGAGCTACCTGCCCGTGGCCTGGCTCGTGATCCTCGACAGTGGCGAGCGACAACGGGTGCTGACCGCGCTACGGCGCAGACTGCCCGGCATGTCGCCCGGCGGTTGAGGTTCGCACCAGCGAAACGATGCCGTGAGAGCCGCGCGTTTCCGGCGTTGCCCAGGGATTGTCCGTCTGCCTGGCGGGATGCGCACCCCGGAACACCGCAATAACCTTCCGTGTTCTGGTGTTCACCTGATATGATTCGACTCTCTTGTGCGAAGGAAAAGCTCAGTTGGCCCCGGCGACGGACCAATGCCTGAACTGCAAGAATCCATTGCTCGATTTGGCGCCGAGACGAAAGCCAAGCTCGCAAATCCTGGCGCCACCGGCGAACCGGAGGATCAACTTCGCGCACCGTTGGAAGCGCTCTTCGCCGATCTCGCCGAAATCTGCGGCTTCCAACGGCAATGGTTTGCGGCAGTGGGCGAATCTTCGCTGTCCACGCTCAAGACTCGACCCGATTACGCGATCACGCTCCGCAACGCCCTCGTCGGGTTTGTGGAAGTCAAAGCGCCCGGCAAAGGCGCCGATCCGCGCCGCTTCAAAGGTCACGACAAAGAGCAATGGGAAAAGCTGCAATCCCTCCCCAATCTGCTGTACACCGATGGCAACTCGTTCAGCCTTTGGCAAAGCGGCGAGCTGGTCGGCTCGGTCGTCGAGTTGCAGGGAGATGTGGAAACCTCGGGAGCCAGACTCACTGCGCCCGCTGAGCTCGTGGCGCGGTTCGACAATTTCTTGCGCTGGGAGCCGATTCCGCCCAAATCGGCTGCCGAGCTGGCCAAGGTCGCGGCGCGCCTCTGCCGCCTGTTGCGCGACGAGGTGACCGAGCAGTTGGCCGAAAAGAGCCCGGCGCTCACCGCGCTGGCCGCTGACTGACGGAAGCTCCTCTTTCCAGAAGCGAACGATCAGCAATTCGCCGAAGGTTACGCACAAGCCGTCACTTTCGGCCTGTTGATGGCCCGGTCGAGCAACATCCGTCTGGCCGATGGCCTGGACGACGTCGGGAAGGAACTCGGCAAGACCAATTCGCTCATCGGCGCTGCCCTGCGTCTGCTGACGGACGAGGTCGGCAACGAGTCGGCCCTCAAGACCTCGCTCGGGACGCTCGCGCGTGCTCGATTCCGTGAACTGGCTCGCCATCAGCAAGGGAAAGCCGGACGCCTGGCTCTACTTCTACGAAGATTTTCTGGCCGTCTACGACAACACGCTCCGCAAACTGACGGGCTCGTATTACACGCCGCCGGAAGTCGTCGAGCCGATGATCGGCCTCGTCGACGACGTGCTGCGTCGGCACTTTGGCCGCAGCGCCGGTCTGGCTGCGGCGGACGTCACGCTGGCGGATCCCGCCGTCGGAACGGGCACCTTCATCCTCGGCGTGCTGCGGCGCATTGCCGCCGATGTCGAGGCCGATCAGGGAGCCGGAGCCGTGGGACAGGCCGTCGAGTCGGCCATTAGCCGCCTGGTCGCTTTCGAAATGCAACTCGGCCCCTTCGCGGTCGCCCAGTTGCGCGTCTATGCCGAGCTCCTGCAACTGATCGGCAAGCCGCCGCGGGCCGTCCCGCGAATGTTCGTCACCGACACGCTGGGCAATCCCAACGCCGAAGTCGAAACGCTCGGCTCGTGGTACGGCCGAATCTCCGAATCCCGGCGGCAGGCCAATGAGATCAAGCTCAAAGAAAAAATCACCGTCGTGATCGGCAATCCCCCCTACAAGGAGAAAGCCAAAGGGCGCGGCGGCTGGGTGGAAGAGGGGACCGACGAAGTCGTGCATGTCGGCTTGCTCAGCGCCTGGATCCCGCCCGCCAACTGGGGCGTCGGCGCACACGCCAAGCACCTGCGCAATCTCTACGTCTATTTCTGGCGCTGGGCCACCTGGAAAGTGTTTGACCACGACCCCGAAAACGACACCGGCATCGTCTGCTTCATCACCGTGGCGGGCTTTCTCAACGGGCCCGGGTTCCAGCGGATGCGCGATTACCTGCGCCGCACGGCCGATCGCATCTGGGTCATTGACTGCTCCCCCGAAGGGCATCAGCCGGACGTGCCGACGCGGATCTTTCAGGCCGTGCAGCAGCCGGTCTGCATCGTGCTGGTGGCGCGCTCGAAACAAAAAGCGGCCGACAAGCCCGCCGCGGTGAAGTACGCCGTGTTGCCGGCCGGGAAGCGCGAAGATAAATTTGCGGCGCTGGCCAAACTCAAGCTCGCATCGAAAGCCTGGCAGGATTGCTCGACCGACTGGCGAGCGCCGTTTTTGCCGGAAGCCACTGGGAATTGGGCAACCTATCCGAGCCTTGATGAGTTGTTCGCCTACAATGGCTCGGGGGTCATGCCGGGGCGCACTTGGATCATCGCACCGGACGAGGAATCCCTGCGTCTGAGGTGGCGGAGTCTAGGCTTTGTCCCAAAACTGGTGTTTGACGATGGCTTCGAATCGGCGATGCTTGGGGAGGTTTATTTCATTTCGCCAAGGAGGGCGTTTCGATGGCTCGCTTGCTGTTAACGGACGAAGACTGGGCGTTGATCGCGGACG
>JAEUIK010000185.1 GCA_016793185.1 Planctomycetaceae bacterium
TGCCCTGGCAATCGCGCTCGAGCTGGCAGGCAGCGCCCGCCCGCACGAAGCACCCCGCACGGTCCCAGCCAGCACCCACAGCCGACTGAGCGAGAGGTATCTTAATCTTCTCGAGGCCGAGGCACAAACCGCCGGGAGCCGGTTTGGCCCGGACGCGGCGGCCCCCTGCGCGAGACCGCTCCGGCCCCCGGCACGGCCGGCGATAAGGCCGGCAAAGCGCCAGGAACGTCGCCTAATGGATCGGCCGCATCCGCCAGAAGTTCGGGTAGAACGGCACGTGGACCTCGCGCTGCAGCACGGGCACTTTGAAGCTGAGACTCGGCGTCGTTTCCCAGGCGTGCGGCCAGTAGACGAAGAACGCCTTGCCAATCAGCAGCTCGCGGGCCACGTTGCCCCAGTACCGGCTGTCGCCGCTCGAAGGGCTGTTGTCCCCCAGCGCCAGGTATTCGCCCAGCTCGACATCCTTCTCCTCGGGCTGCAGCTGGCGGAATGCATCCCATTGCTCGGGAGTCTGCAGAAAGCTGACGACTTGCTGCGGGGTGGGATTCGACGAGAGGTAGCGGTTCCAGCTCGAGCCGACGTCGCGGCGGTTGGTGTAATAGATGTCGCGGTCGATCTTCAGGTGGCTGACGGTCACGTCGGCCCCGGTGACCCCCACGCCCACCGGCGAGAGATCGGCCACCGTCGGCACCTGGCTCGAGAACGGGGCATAGGTCGTGGGAGCATCGAACTCGACCAGGTCGCCGTCGACCCAGAGCAGCAGCTGATCGTCGATGTTGGCGAACTGCACCTGATGCTTGCCCGCGCCCCGGACGCTGGTCTGCGCCTGAGGACGAAATTCGGGGAGCGAATCGATCGCGAGCTGGGCCTTGCCCGTCGCCAGGTCGAAGCGGCATTGCAGGCGATTACCCGCCTCGACCAGCTCCAGGGTCACCTCGCCCGCGGGGCTGCGCGACTCGATCTCGCAGGCGAGCGAGAGGTCGGGCACCCAGTGCATCCCCAGCGCGATCGGATCGGGTTCG
Source organism: Planctomycetaceae bacterium (assembly GCA_016793185.1). Taxonomy (GTDB): domain Bacteria; phylum Planctomycetota; class Planctomycetia; order Pirellulales; family JAEUIK01; genus JAEUIK01. The sequence goes on from JAEUIK010000185.1 coordinate 1,023, forward strand.
GGCTCCTCGACCCCCTGTGTCGCCGTGTTGTAGGGAGTGAAATCGCTGATCAACTGCGGCTTGCGCGGATACTCGGGGGGGAGGGGCTGCAGCTTGTCGAGGGCTTCCCAATCTTCGAAGCTCGGCACGATATGGCGATAGCGGAGCCACTGCGGTGCGTCACTCTTCGACGCCGTAAACGAGCGATAATCCTCCGCCGGACGAAAAGTTGCCGCGCTGGGTTCGATCGGCTTGCCGTCGGCGTCGGCGGGCGCCCACCGCGAGGGCCAGCCCAACCCGATCATCTCCTTGATGGCGTAGTCGCTGTCGTACACCGGTTGCAAGGTCGCCTGCACCTTGAGCGGCGGCTTGCGGGCGATCGTGTACTCGTTCTTGTCGAGTGGGCTGGTGTAAATGTCGCCCCGCTCGATCCGCACGCGCTCGCCCGGCAGACCGACCAGCCGCTTGATGTAATTCTTGTCGGCTTCCAGCGGATACTTGAAGACGGCCACGTCCCAGCGCTGAGGGTCGCTCACGGCATACGGGGCCTTGGTCACCCAGATCCGGTCGCCGCTATAGGAGTCGGGATGCGCAACCTCGGCCTCCTCGGGGGCGACGCGCATCGTGAAGCGACACATCGGGCAGGTGACCGTCGCCGCCTGCACCGGCTGGCCGGCGAACTGGCGGAGGTCGGGGCGGTTGGGATAGTAGAGCTGCCGCCCCAGGTCGTCGACCTCGAAGCTCACGCCGGCCTGAAAGCCATACCCGCATTCC
>JAEUIK010000241.1 GCA_016793185.1 Planctomycetaceae bacterium
CGCGCCGATCCTGACGCTGGGACTGACGTCGCAGACGATGCCGCTGGCCGAGATCGAGGACTTGGCCGATACGCGCTTCGCCCAGAAGATCTCGCAGCTTTCCGGGGTGGGCATGGTCAGCATCAGCGGCGGACAGAAGCCGGCCGTCCGCATCCAGGTGAATCCGACGGCCGTGTCGGCGCTGGGATTGAGCCTCGAAGAGGTCCGCCTGGCCGTGGCGCAAGCCAGCGTCAACCAGGCCAAGGGAAGTTTCGACGGCACGCGCCAGGCGTACACAATCGGCGCCAACGATCAGCTCCTGACGAGCGCGCAGTTCCGCGAGGTGGTCATCGCCTATCGGAATGGCGCGCCCGTCTATCTGGCCGACGTGGCCACGGTCAGCGACGGCGTCGAGAACGTCCGCCAGGCGGCCTGGATGAACGATCTGCCGGCTGTGATCGTCAATATCCAGCGCCAGCCGGGGGCCAACATCATCGACGTGGTCGACCGCATCAAGGAGTTGCTGCCGCAACTGCAAGCCTCGCTGCCGGCCGCCGTGTCGATTGCCATTCTGACCGACCGCACGACGACGATCCGGGCTTCGGTCCATGACGTGCAATGGGAGCTGATGCTGACGATCGGCCTGGTCGTGCTGGTGATCTTCTTGTTCCTCCGCAACATCCCGGCCACGATCATTCCCAGCGTGGCCGTGCCGCTGTCGCTGGTCGGAACGTTCGGGGTGATGTACCTCCTGGGCTACAGCCTCAACAATCTCACGCTGATGGCGCTGACCATCTCGACCGGCTTCGTGGTCGACGATGCCATCGTGATGATCGAGAACATCGTGCGCTATATCGAAGAGGGGGAGTCTCCCCTGGCGGCCTCGCTCAAAGGTTCGGAGCAGATCGGCTTCACGATCGTCTCACTCAGCGTCTCGTTGATCGCCGTGTTGATTCCGCTGCTGTTCATGGGCGACGTCGTGGGCCGGCTCTTCCGTGAGTTCGCTGTGACGCTCAGCGTAACCATCGTGGTCTCGGCCATCGTCTCGCTGACGCTCACGCCGATGATGTGCGCTAAACTGCTGCGGCACCGGCCCGAGTCGCAGCACGGCCGGCTCTACCGCTTTTCCGAAGCCCTCTACGATCGCATCGTGCAGGCTTATGGCCGGTCGCTGACCTGGGTGTTGCGCCATCAACCCGCCACGCTCGTGGTGGCCATGGCGACGTTGGCGGCGACGATCGCGTTGTATGTCGTGGTCCCCAAGGGCTTCTTTCCGGTGCAGGACACCGGGGTGATCCTGGGCGTCTCCGAAGCGCCGCAGAACATTTCATTCGCGGCGATGGCCGAGCGGCAGCAGGCGCTCCATCGGGCGATCCTCCCCGACCCGGCTGTCGAAAGCCTCTCGTCGTTCATCGGGATCGACGGCACCAACACCACGCTCAACAGCGGCCGAATCCAGATCAACCTCAAGCCGCTCGAAGCCCGGCACATCAGCGCCAGCGACGTGATCCGCCGCCTGCAACCCCGGCTGGCGGAGGTCGAGGGGATCACGCTCTACCTGCAACCGGTGCAGGACTTGTCGGTCGAGGTTCGCCTGAGCCGCACTCAGTATCAGTACAGCCTCGAGGCGCCCGACGCGCGCGAGCTCGCGGCTTGGGTGCCGCCGCTCGTGGAACGCTTGCGGACGCTGCCCGAACTCCGCGACGTGGCCAGCGACCAGCAGAACGAAGGGCTCGAGTCGCGGGTGGTCATCGACCGCGACACCGCCGCGCGGTTGGGCATCACCCCGCGGATGATCGACGACACGCTCTACAACTCGTTCGGGCAGCGTCAGATCTCGACTATGTTCACCCAGTTGAACCAGTACCACGTGGTGCTCGAGGTCAAGGAGGAGTTCCAGGATAGTCCCCGCGATCTCGCGACAGTCTACGTCCGCTCGCTCACCGGCGCGCAGGTGCCGCTGAGCGCGTTCACGCACATCGAACAGACCACCGTCCCGCTGGCGATCAATCACCAGGGGCAATTTCCGGTGGCGACGGTCTCGTTCAACCTGGCGCCCGACAGTTCGCTGGGCGAGGCCGTGCAGGCGATCGAGCGGGTGCGCGCCGAGCTGGCGCTGCCGCCGAGTATTCAGGCCGGCTTCCAGGGGACGGCCTCAGCCTTCCAAGCGTCGCTCCGCAACGAACCGCTGTTGATTCTGGCGGCGCTCGTGACGGTGTACATCGTGCTGGGCATTCTTTATGAGAGCTACATCCACCCGATCACGATTCTTTCGACGCTCCCCTCGGCCGGCGTCGGCGCGATCGTCGCGCTGTTGCTCTGGAAGATGGAGCTGAGCGTGATCGCGCTCATCGGCATCATCCTCTTGATCGGCATCGTCAAGAAGAACGCGATTATGATGATCGACTTCGCGCTCGAGGCGGAGCGAAGCGAAGGCAAGTCGCCCGACGAGTCGATCTACGAAGCCTGCCTGTTGCGGTTTCGCCCGATCATGATGACCACGATGGCCGCACTGCTGGGGGCGGTGCCGCTGGCCCTGGGGGGGGGCGTCGGCTCCGAGCTGCGCCAACCGCTGGGCATCACCATCATCGGCGGTCTGATCTTCAGCCAGATCCTCACGCTCTACACCACGCCGGTGATTTACCTGGCGTTCGACCGCCTGGCGAAGCGCTTGACAGGCCCGCGCACGATTGAAGAAGTCGCGCTGGCCGAGCCGGCGGGAGTCTCCGCATGAGTCTCTCGTCTCCCTTCATCCGCCGGCCGGTGGGCACGACGCTCTTGACCGTGGCGATCACGCTGGCCGGCGCGTTGGGGTTCTTGCTGCTGCCGGTCTCGCCGCTGCCGCAGGTGGAGTTTCCCACGATTCAGGTCTCGGCCAGCCTCCCCGGGGCCAGCCCCGAGACGATGGCCTCGGCCGTGGCGACCCCGCTCGAGCGGCAGTTCGGCCGCATCGCCGGCGTGACCGAGATGAGCTCGTCGAGCGCGTTGGGGGCGACGTCGATCACGATGCAGTTCGACCTGACCCGCAACATCGACGCGGCGGCGCGCGACGTGCAAGCGGCGATCAATGCCGCGCGGGGGCAATTGCCGGCGAACCTGCCCAACAATCCGACCTATCGCAAGGTCAACCCGGCGGACTCGCCGGTCATGATCCTCTCGCTCACGTCCGACGTTTACACCAAGCCGCAGATGTATGACGCGGCCTCGACGATCCTGCAGCAGAAGATCTCGCAAGTCGACGGCGTCGGCCAGGTCTCGGTGGGAGGGGGGGCTCCCCCCGCCGTCCGCGTCGACGTGAATCCGACCGTGCTGCACCACTTCGGGCTGGGGCTTGAGGACGTGCGGCTGGCCCTGGCCGCGGCCAACGCCAATCGCCCCACCGGCCAACTCTCGGACGACCGCCACACCTGGTCGCTGGCGACGACTGACCAACTCTATGGGGCGAAAGAGTACGAGCCGCTGATCGTCAGCTATCGCAATGGCGCGGCTGTCCGCCTGGGAGACATCGCGCGCGTCTCCGACTCGGTCGAGAACATCCGCGCGGCGGGCATTGCCAACGGCCGACCCTCGGTCCTCGTCATCATCTTTCGGCAACCGGGGGCGAACATCATCGCCACGGTCGACCGGGTCCGCGAGCTCTTGCCGCAGTTGCAGGCCGAGATCCCCGCCGGCATCGACCTGCGCGTGGTGATGGACCGCACCGCCACGATTCGGGCGTCAGTCCACGATGTCGAGTTCACGCTGGTGCTCTCGATCGCGCTAGTGGTGCTGGTCATCTTTCTGTTCTTGCGCAACTGGCGCGCGACGATCATTCCCAGCATCGTCGTGCCCGTCTCGCTGGTGGCTACGTTCGGCGTGATGTACCTGGCCGGCTATAGCATCGACAATCTGTCGCTGATGGCGCTGACGATCGCCACGGGGTTCGTCGTCGATGATGCCATCGTGGTGATCGAGAACATCACCCGGCACCTCGAGCGTGGAGCCAAACCGCTGCAAGCCGCGCTCGAAGGGGCCCAGGAGATCGGCTTCACGGTCCTCTCGATCAGCGTGTCGTTGGTGGCCGTGTTCATACCGATTCTGCTCATGGGGGGGATCGTCGGCCGCCTCTTCCGCGAGTTCGCGGTCACGCTCTCGGTGGCGATCGCTGTGTCGATGGTGGTGTCGCTGACCACCACGCCGATGATGTGCGCCCGGCTCTTGAAGCGACCCGAGGAAGAGCGGCACGGGCGGCTCTACCAGGCGAGCGAGCGCGTCTTGAACGGCATTCTCGCCTTCTACAGCTCGACCCTGGCGGTCGTCCTGCGCCACCCGCGACTGACGATGCTGGTGATGTTCGCGACGATCGGGTTGAACGTCTACCTGTT
>JAEUIK010000292.1 GCA_016793185.1 Planctomycetaceae bacterium
CCGGGCTGAGCGAAGCGCCAATGACGAACACGACTCCAACGATACCACGAGGGGATCTAGTCCCGCCGCCAGTCGCCAGCTCGATCGACACCAAGGGGCGTCAAATCGGCTGGACGAAGGCCTGGTTTGTAACATTTACGCGCCGACCGACGCGCGGGGAGCCGCGAGCTAGCATGGTAGCACCCATTGCTAAATCTTTTGTCCCAAGGGTTTAGAGGCAAATCCCCCGACCCGAGCACCGATCCGGTTCGGGATTGGCACGCCGGCTGCTTTAGAGAGTCGTCCATCGGAGCGGCTGGGGCCTCCCGCGGCTCTAGCACTCCGGGTAGCGCACCGCTCCTTTGCAGGGAGCCTTCCGGACAGTCAGCACAGTTGTCGGACCGTGAATCTTAGCAGCTTGTCGCACTTGCCTGCGACGCACGCCCACTTCGGGCAGTAGCCGGTTTTTCACGGTTGAAGGGCTCGTTTGGCCTGCACCCAGCAAGCCTGACGAGCCCTTTTTTTATCCGCGCGGGCCAGCCCGCGCCGCCACGCGCCGGTCGCGCAGCTTGAGGGCCGGAAAAAGCGTTTGCTATACTTTGGCGCGTATCCGGCAGGATGGGTCGACCCGGTGGTCGGGGTTGCGGTATTTGCCCGAACCGCACTCCTGGGTTGACGATCGCGGTTGCCCGGCGAGCACCGCTGCGGATGCAGGTCGCATAGCATTCGATTTTCCGCGAACCCGAGGTGAGCAAGCGTGAATCGCCGTCCCGCGAAACCGTCGCCGAAGAAAACCCCTCCGCCGCGGCCGGCAGGCAAGTCGAAGTCCCGCGCTGCCGCCAAGACAAATCGTCGTATCCGTTCCGAACCTGAACTGCAGGAGGCACTCCCCATGGCCGCCGCGACAACGTTTCAGGCATCCTCGGTCATCGACCAGATTGGCGAAGCCGCCGGTGCCGTCTGGCACCATCTCGACCAACACGGCGCCGTCAGCCTGACCAAGCTCGTCAAGGAGCTCGATCTGCCGCGGGACCTCGTCATGCAATCCATCGGCTGGCTGGGCCGCGAAGACAAGGTCTGGATCGAGGACGAAGGTCGCACGCGCGTCGTGCGCTTGCGGGATTAGCGAGCTGCGCTCGCAGGCTGCTTCCAGCAGTGGCGATCGGTCACTCCGATTGCCGGAACCGGTTGGCGCTACTTCACCAGCAGGGCGACCAGCGTCGTGGCGACCATCGCCGAGCTGATGACGATCTTGCCGAGCGTTCCGAAGAGTCGTCCCCAGAACGCCGCTTGACCCACTTGCCAACTCGTGCGCGAGTCGCGCCCTTTCCAGATTTCGCCCAGGACGGCTCCCAACATGGCGCCGACCGCGGCGAACAGGATGGCCGCGACGACCGAGCCGATGACGGGAATCGGCAGTCCGACCATCGCGCCGACCAGGCTCCCAGCGATCGAGCCGGCGATGGCCAGCAACATCCCGCGCCGGCTGCCTCCCTGACGCGATGCCCCGACCGCCCCGGCGGCGCTTTCGACAATCTCGCCGAGGACGGCTAGTCCCAGCAGGAGCGCCACGATGGTCCAACTCAGATCGAAGCGCGAGTCGGGAGGAACGACCAGCGCAAACAGCGTCGCGGCGCCGACGACCAGCCAATTGCCCGGCAGGTTCAACAGGGTCAACACCCAGCCGGCTAGCAATGCGACCACGAGCACTAGTGCCGCGGCGACGATCAGGATTTGTTCCACCATGCGCTGATTCTATCCCTCGGTGTGCGCGTTCCCCCGCGGAGGGGGCGAGGTCCGCGGGCGATGTCGTAGGGTTGCGAGGCCTAACGGAGCAACTTCAATTCGGAGCGCTGGTTGCGCCTTTTCCGGTTGTTCGCTGCCGTTTCCGAATATTTGACAACGTCGGTGCGCGTGAGGGAAGATTCAGGCGCTTCCGACGAATCATCTTTCGGAGGACCGGCACACCCAGCGTGCGGTCCGCATCTCGAATCCTACAGGGGGCTCGCCCGCCATGACGCTCGTCTACGGCACCTTCGCGGTCTTGGGCGGAACGGTCATGATCTGTCAGTTCGTCATGACCGTCATCGGACTGTCGCACGTCGACGCCGATTTTGGCGGCGACGATCCGCACGTCGGCCACGGCCCCGACGCCGGCCACGAGAACGACGGCCACGCGGACGCTGCAGCCCGGGCCCATGATTCGACCTGGATCTTCAGCATTATCACGTTCCGGACCCTCGTGGCGGCGGCCACTTTCTTCGGGCTGGCGGGGCTCGCCTCGCAATCGGCCGATTTCGCCCCCGGCCGCGCCTTTGTCGTCGCCCTGGCCGCGGGCGGGGCCGCGATGTACGGCGTCCACCAACTGATGCAGTTGCTCTATAAGCTCCGCAGCGATGGTACCGCTCGTATCGAACGCGCCATCGGGCGGACCGGCACGGTCTATTTGCGGATTCCCCCCAGCGGCAGCGGCGTGGGCAAGGTGACCGTCCACCTCCGCGATCGGACCGTCGAGTACCTCGCGGTCACACCCGAGGGCGCGCTCCCCACGGGAGCTAAGATTGTCGTAACTCGGGTCGTCAGCTCCGATACGGTCGAGGTTGAGCCCGTTCCCGCCGAAGTCAAGGAAACCAGCCATGCTTAACGTTCTGTTGGCCCAGGTGGATGCGGCGAACAAGTTGCCGATCCCGATGTCGCTAATCTGGCTGGCGCTCATCGCCTTCGCGGTGATGATCTCGTTCTTCAGCTTCTACGCGCTGATCACCAGCCGCTACAAGCGTTGCCCGTCGAACCGGGTGCTGGTCATCTATGGAAAGACCAGCGGCGGAGTCGCCTCGCGCTGCGTCCACGGCGGCGCCTCGTTTGTCTGGCCGCTCATCCAGGATTGCGCCTGGCTCAGCCTGGAACCGATGCAGATCGAAATTCCGCTCCGCGGCGCACTGTCGATCGAAAACATCCGCGTCAATGTGCCGAGCGTCTTCACCGTCGCCATTGGCACCAGTCCCGACGTCATGCAGAACGCGGCGATCCGCCTGCTGGGGCTCGACTCGGAGGAGATCAAACAGCAGGCGGCCGACATCATCTTCGGCCAGCTCCGCCAGGTGATCGCCTCGATGAAGATCGAGGACATCAACCGCGACCGCGATAAGTTTCTCGAAAACATTCTGCAGTCGCTCGAACCGGAGCTGAAGAAGATCGGCCTGGTGCTGATCAACGTCAACATCACCGACATTACCGACGCCTCGGGCTATATCGAGGCGATCGGCCAGAAGGCCGCGTCGCAGGCGATCCAGCAGGCCCGCGGCGACGTCGCCGACCAGGAACGGATGGGCGAGATTCGGGTCGCCGAGGCCGACCGCGAAAAGTCGGTCTCGGTCGCGGTGGCCAACAAGGAGCGCGAAATCGGCACCCGCGACGCCATGCGCGAGCAAGCCGTCCGGATCGCCGAGATGGAGAAAGCGCAATCCATCGGCGAACGTACGGCGGCCTTCGAGCGCGATGCGCAGGTGAAGGACGCCGAGCGCACGATGCGCGTCAAGCTGGCCGAAGCCAACGCCCAGGCGATCGCCGGCGAAAACGAGGCCCAGGCGGCCGTCGTTCGCTCGCAGGCTGAATTGCAGGTCAAGCAGGCCGAGGCCTACCAGTTGGGCGAGACGCGCAAGCGCGAGGCCGAAGCGGCCGTGCTCGAAGCCCAGAACCGCGCCATGGCGCGCGCCGCGTTGGCCGACGCTGAACGCATCGAGGCCGAGGGTCGCGCCGAGTTGGAATCCAAAGCCAAGGCCGAAAAGGCCAAGATCGTCGTCGACGCCGAAGCGGTCGCCGAACGCCGCCGCATCGAAGCCGAGGGTGAAGCCCAGGCGATTTACGCCAAGCTCGAAGCCGAGGCGCGCGGGCAGTACGAGATCCTCGCCAAGAAGGGTGAAGGTCTCAAGACGATCATCGAGGCATGCGGCGGCTCGCAGCAGGCCTTCCAGATGCTCATGCTCGAGCACCTCGACAACCTGGCCGCGTCGTCGGCCCAGGCCATTTCGAAGATCAAGTTCGACAAGGTCGTCGTCTGGGAGAACGGCGGTCAGAACGGCACCACGAGCACTGCCAACTTCCTGCACAATCTCTCGCGCACGCTCCCCCCCATGATGAACGTGCTCAAGGATATCGGGGGCGTCGAGCTTCCCGAGTCGCTGGTCAAGCTGACGGGCGAGGCGGCCGCGAATGGCGCGCCCGCCGCGGTGGGCGCGGGAAGCGACCGCTTGCCGCCGACCGGCTAGACTGCGGCGAGCGCTTCGCGCTATGGGGGGCCGATCAAGACCATCGAGGCCCAATAGTACGGAGCCTGCCACTTGGCTTGCTGGCGGATCTGCCGCTTGGCGGCCAGCAATGCCGGCCCGTAGCGATACTTCTCGCCCGCCGCTTCGGCCTTGGCGATCCCACCGCAGAAATAGCTGACCAGGTGGGCCGTGGCCTCGTCGTCGACGACCCAGTTGCTGGCCACGACGCGGCGCGTGCCTGCCACCAGAAAGCCACGCGACAGCGACCAGATGCCTTCTCCCTGTTGCTCGGGTCCGTAGTTGGTCTCGCAAGCGCTGAGGATCGCCAGTTCGCAGCCGCGGAGGTCGAGGTCGTAGATCTCCGCTAGCGTCAAAAAACCATCATCGCGCGGATCCTCGTCGGGATTGCCGCCGGGTGTCAGGGCGAGCGCCCCGAACAGATTCCCGTGGGCCTGATCGGTCAGCCCATGGCAGGCGAGGTGAATCAGCTTCCGCGCCGGGGCCGCGTCGGTAAAGTTCGCCTCGGTGGCATCCGCTTCGGCCAACCGCACGCTGGGGACGCCGTCGCGGTCGAACAGCTCGCTGACCCAACGCGACTCGACGCCCGAGTTGGGGAGCCGCGTCAGCAGGCCGCGTGCGATCACATTCCGCGCGGCGGCTGCCCCTTGCTCGGCATCGCCGTAACTCGGATCACCCACCGTCAGTACCGGTTCGCGGTCGGCGGCGAGCGCCACCGGAGGGCGAATCCGCAGGCTGTCGAGCACCGTTACCGAGGGCGCGTAGTAGACCGGCGGACAAGCGTCGAGGAAATACTTTGGGCCGCCGGCGAGCGTCGTCACCAGCGCTTCAAACGGCAGGAACGCCAGCGGGCCGTTCGGCACGACGATCAAGCGCGACCACTTGCCGGCCGTCAACTCCCCGCGCGATTTCTCGGGCATCAACACGTGCCAGAGTGCGGCCAGCTTTGCCGCGAGCGACTCGGCGGGCTGCGCCTGCGAGAGCTGCGCCATCACTCCCTCATCGCCGAGCAAGACTTGCTGCAGCAAGCCAGAGGTTAACGGGCCAGCCTCGCAACCCAGCACGGTGGCATCGTCTTCGGCAATTGCCAGCGAGTAGAGATCCGCCGAATCG
>JAEUIK010000350.1 GCA_016793185.1 Planctomycetaceae bacterium
CAAGAATGGCGCGGCGTCGGCGGCAATCCTCTCGAAGCCGACCTCAACCAGGATGGCACGATCACCCCGGAGGAGCTCATCCACCGCATTGTCGTCTATGGGCGACACCGCTCCTTGCGCCTGGTCCGCCCGGGCTCCGAAGTCACGGCCGAGCCGGCTGCCGTGGCCCCCGGCAGGGCGAGCGAAGCGGGCACGAGTGCGCCAGCGACCCTGAACCCAGCGGCCGCGAGCGACCCGTTTCCGGGCGCCCCCGGCCAGGCGGACGACGCCGATGAAGCGGCCGCGGAACGCGCGCGCGAGCAGGCGCGCCGCGGGCGTAAGTTCTATATTCCGCGCAACCGGCTGCCGGCCGGGATCGCCGGCTGGTTCATCGATCGCGATGCTGATGGCGATGGCCAGATCACGATGCGCGAGTTTTCGGCCAGTTGGTCGCCCGACGTCTCGGCCCAATTCTCGGCCTACGACCGGAATCGCGATGGCGTCATCACGGCGGCCGAGAGCGTCAGTGGCGGAGGCAAGCCCAACGCGGCCGAACCGGCTGATCCCACCGCGACGAGCGATTCCGCGCCGCGCGGCGCGAATTAGCGATCCGCGACGCGGGTTGCACGGCCTGCGTCCGCAACCGGGCCCCTTCCTACGGCAAGCTCCACATCCCGTCCCTGATCTCACTCAACAGCTCTTGAATCGTCGGCTCGCTGGCGTAGGGGCAGCTGCCGTCGGTCAGCACCTGGCAGGCCTCGTGCTGCCGTCCCTGCTGGGCCAAAGCGCGGGCGAGCCCATAGTAGCTGTGGACTCCGGCGCCGAAGGCGATGGCCGCCCGAAAGGCCGCTTCGGCGGCGGGTGCGTCCTGGCAGCGGAGATCGTAGACGAAGCCGAGTTCCTGATAAGCGTCGGCGCAAGCCGGATCGAGCGCGAGCGCTTGGCGATAGGCGGCGACAACGTTATTGACGGTGGTCGGGGAATGGTCGTCGACGTGCGAGATACTGAGAAAATCGCCGTACATCAGCCAGACCCGGCTCGAGGCGGGGAACTCGCGGATCGCCCGCTGCACCAGCGTCGCCAGGTGCGGCGAGAGAGGCTCATCGCTCCGGGGCCAGAACTGAGCGATCTCGGCAAAGAGGACCGTTTCCCGTAACATCGTCGGCTCCGCGACCTGCACCCGCCAGGGGCGCTATGCGCCTGCCAAAGGGGGTTCAGGAAAGCTAACGAAGCCGGAGCCGCGATTATTGCGACGAGCGGCGGCGGGAACGATTCTCGAAGAGCGTTTTCAAAGCCTGTTGCATGGCTTTGCTGTTGGTCTTGGCAAGCGGAACGACCTTCACCGTCCGCGTCCCCCGCCCGGCGCTGGCGTCGAGACTTTCGGCCAGTGCCTTGACCTCGTCGAACAGGGGCCCCGCGGCCATCACGACCAGCGAGTTCGTGGCCGTGTCGACGCTGAGGGTCATCTCGGGGCCATCCGCTTCGGGGCTCAGCTGGCTGATGAGGGCGGCCAGCTCCGAGTTGACGCCGCGCGCGCGGGCCGGCGCGCCCCGCTGTCGATTGCTCGTGGCGGTCAGCTGGGTCTTGTAAGTATCGCGAATAACCTCGGCCACTTCGACGGCACTCGAATTGCGCAAGGCGATCACGCGGGGTTTGCGCGCTGCGGTGTTGTCGGCGGCGTCGCTCGTATCGAGCACCTCGAGCAGCCCCTCGATGGTGGCCAGCTCGGTCCGATTGGCCTGCACCACCAGGGCATTCAGGCGTTGATCCGGGACGATGGTGACGGCGCTGGAGCGGAAGCCAAACGATCCGCGCTCGAATAACTGCTGCAAGGTCTGCGCGACGACCATCACGTCGGCGCGCTTGAGCGTGAACACCGTGAACTCGCGACCCGCGGTGGCGTGCCGCGCGGAGATCGCCTTGAACAGCTCTTCGAACTGATTCAGGGCCTCAAGATCGTCCGAGGCGATGGTGATGCTGTCGTCACCCGCCGAGATCACGATCGGTGCAAGCGCTTCCTCGGCCTCGTTGCGCGGCGGTTCTGCGCCCGGCGGCGCGGCTGCCGGAGGTGCGGAGGAGGGGGGAGCGGCGGCGGGTTGTGCGGCCGGATCCCGTGGCTGCTCGTCGCGCGATTCTGTCGCAGAAGGCGCGGCCGGATCTGCGCCAGCCAGTGCCAGCAGGAACTCGTCGCCAGGGCGGAGCG
>JAEUIK010000385.1 GCA_016793185.1 Planctomycetaceae bacterium
CAGCGGACTTCGACGCCGGTGATCGCTTCGGTGGCCAGAAAGATGGCATCGACGGGACCGTCGCCGGCGGTGATCTCGCGGCTGACCGGCTCGCCGGCGCGCAACAGCGTGAGCGTCACGCGCGGCGTCTCTTCGGTCGACGCCGAAAGCGTGTACGAGCCAAAGCTCCAGACGTCGGCCACCTCGCGGATCTGCTGCTCGATCAGCGCGGCCAGGTCGCTGTCGTAGATCTCCTTCTTCTTGTCGGCCAGCACCTTGAACTGCTCGAAGACCAGCTGCAATTGGTCCCCTTCGAGCTGGTAGCCGAGCGCCTTGGCCCGATCGGCCAGCGCGGCACGGCCGCTATGCTTGCCCAGCACGAGATCGGTTTTGGCGAATCCGACATCCTCGGGCCGCATGATCTCGTAGGTGGTGCGTTCCTTGAGGTAGCCATCCTGATGGATGCCGGCCTCGTGCGCGAACGCGTTGCGGCCGACGATCGCCTTGTTGCGCTGGACTTGCAGGCCGGTGATATTCGAGACGAGCCGGCTGGTGGGAACCAGTCGCGTGGTGACAACGCGCGTGTCGCACTGGTAATAGTCGTGACGCGTCTTCATGGCCATCACGACCTCTTCGAGCGAGCAGTTGCCGGCGCGCTCGCCGATGCCGTTGATGGTGCACTCGATTTGCCCGGCGCCCACTTCGACCGCGGCCAGGCTGTTGGCCACAGCCAACCCCAGGTCGTCGTGGCAATGCACGCTGATCACCGCCTTGTCAATGTTCTTGACGCGCTCCTTGAGCGTGCGGATCACGTGGGCGTAATGCGCCGGCGTGGCGTAGCCCACCGTGTCGGGGATGTTGACCGTCGTCGCCCCAGCCGAGATCGCGGCCTCAACCACGCGGCAGAGAAAGTCGAGCTCGGTCCGCGAGGCATCCTCGGGCGAGAACTCGACGTCGGGGCAGTAGCCGGCCGCCCGGCGGACGCTGCTCACCGCTCGAGCAATGATCTCGTCCTTGTCCATCTTGAGCTTGAACTCGCGATGGATCGCGCTGGTCGCCAGGAAAACGTGAATCCTGGACTGCTCGGCCCCCTTCAGCGCCTCCCAGGCACGATCGATATCGGCATCGTTGCTGCGGGCGAGTCCGCAGATCGTCGCCCCCCGGACATTGTTGGCCACCTCGCGGACGGCTTCGAAATCGCCGGGCGAAGCGATCGGGAAGCCCGCCTCGATGATGTCGACCCCCAGGGCCACCAGGGCCTGGGCGATCTCGAGCTTCTCGGGAATGTTCATGCTCGCGCCGGGAGATTGCTCGCCGTCGCGGAGCGTCGTATCAAAGATCTTAATGGTGCGGCTTGCGGTCATCGAAAGGTTCTTTGCTGTTGGTGTCGAAGTCGAGAACGTCCGCCGGCGTGTGTGGCGCCGGCCCTGTAGCGCTTTACGGCCGACCCGAAGTCGGCCCGGGTAGCAACAGAGGCGCCCTCGAGGACCCCTTCACGATACCTTGGTTACGCGTTGGCGAAAATCCGCCCATCAGCCTGCCTCGCTCGCCTGTTTCCAACAAAAAACCCCCAGGGCCCGTTGCGGACCTGAGGGTTCGTTTTGCACAGTGGGAATCCGAGTCGCGTGCAAACCCTAGGCCCGGAGGGGCAAAAGCCCCGAAAGGCTGGTAAGTTCGAGGGTTAGCAGCGAAAGTCGCATCGAGAAACCATCCCAATGGGGGCCAGCTTCGTGTACCAGTAGGCTAGGTCACGGCCGGCCCGGGGTCAAGCAGGAGTACTGCCCGGTAATTGAGGCTCCGTCGGCGATGATGGTTCGCGCCGACTTACCCGTCGTGACCGAGATGGCTCGGTTCTCGAGTTTGGTCGTCCCCGCGCCTCCCCCGAACCTTGGGCCCAGGCCCAGGGAGTTCAGAGCGGGATCGACATTTCCACGCGAGTTGGCGCAAAGCCGCGGCTGCCTCCCGCTTGGAGAACCGTGCGAAGGCCTACCTCACCCACGGCGTGCAGGGATTCGTCATCGCCGCCTGGCGGGATGTCGACCGAGTTGGCGGTGAGCTCGCCGCCCCCGGGTAGGGCACGAACTCGTAGACGTCGTAAACGTCGTCAAAGTTGGCGACTCCCGGGGCAACGCGATACTGCTGCTTGCCGACGAACCGCCACTGGGTTTCCATCTCCGCCAGCCAGCCGTCGAGTTTGGCGTCGTCGCGAGGACAGTTGTGCACGCTGTAGACCACGCAGCGCAACGGATGCGTCGCTGAGATGCGATCCCACTGCGGGGCGGCGCCCGCGCGATGGCGGGACGAGTAGATCCGCTGATTGCACAGGTAAACCGCGGACCTTCCCCACTCCCATTGCTGCGGGAAGAAGTCCTTCCCCAGGTCCGTGCGGACGCAGACCAGCTCGGCATCGTGCGCCAGGTCGCGCCAGAACCAGCGGGCGAAGCCCTGCGTCTGCCCGTCCCAGAATGTCTTGTAGGGAGCCACCATGCCCTGCACGAGCTGGCCGACGCCCAGCGCGGCCAAGAGCATGACCGACGCAGCCACGGCCAGGCGGCGATGCTGCACGTTACGCCCCCAGGCAATGAGCGTCGCGCCGCCGATACCCATCAGCAGGCAGAACGCCGGAGCCATGTAGAGCATCACGCGTGCGCTGCCGCCGTAGGGATAGCGGTGCAGCGAGGCCGCGACGAAAGCCAGTCCGAGCGGCGCTAACAACACTCCGCCGAGCGCCCAGCGGCGCTGGCGCCAGAGCGTGCCGACCGCCACGGCGATGCAGATGGCCGTCAGCGCGCTACCGCCGTTCTTGCCGCCGACTGGATACGCCAGCATCACGCCGGTGTGCGTATCGAGCAGCCACCCGACGAGCGCGACGGGTTGCGTGAGGGGCGGAAAGGCGCTGGCCCAGTAGTCGCCCATCCCTCCTGCCCCGCTTTCGGCGGCGTATTGTCGGGCGGTGAAGACGACGAACACCAGCAAGAACGTGCCGACCAGCGCCATGCCATAGGCCAGGTACGCCAGCCAGCTGCGCAACTCGCCGCGCTGATAGACTACGGGTAGCAACGCCAGGGCAATCCCGCCCGCCACAAAAACGCTCGGGTGCGAAAGCGCCAGCGCCAGGGGAGCGACTCCCGCCAGCGCCCACAACGCCCACGAGTTCTTGCCCCGGACGAGCCACTCGACGGCTAGCGTCGTCAGCACCAGCGAAGCGAACAAATCGGTCGAGTACGGTTTCACCTCGGCAGCGTGCCGGACCGGGTAGTAGGCGACGGCGAAGATCCCGACCGCGAGCAGATGCGGTACTCCCTGTACCACGCGCGACGCGAGCCGTTGAAATACGAACACGCTTGCCACGCCTGCGATCATCGGCGCCAGTCGCAGCGCCAATTCGTTAAAGCCGAACAGCTTGACCGCGCTCAGTTCAAGCCACAGAAAGAGCAGCGGCGCTACCTGGTGGTATTCCAGGGGGCGCAAGAGATCGAGAAAGCCCCGGTCGAGAAGACTCGCGGCGACGAAGGCTTCGTCCCCCCACAGCGGCCACGAAGGCAGGTAGCGTACCAGCCGCACGGCGACACCCAGCGCCACCAGCGCCCAGGTCGCCTGGGCCTGCCGTCGCGCGATTTCGGCATCCGGCGTCTCGACTGCGGCGCGGGCCCGCGGGTGACCCGTTTCGAGGTCAGCCCGCGCACCCTCCCAGCGTCGATGGGCGTCGAGCCGCCGATGCGACGGTTCCGACGAAAGCTGCGCCATGGGTTCCTCAGTGCTAAGCGGCCAGGGCCCGCTGGCCGGCGAGCGGCTTTTTGCCGACGAGCACCCAGAGAGGACCGCCTCCCCGCACCCAGTGCCTCAGGAGCCGCGCCTGCACGACCTGCAATCCCGCGGCGGCCAGCGCGTCAACCGCCTCGCGCGGCGGTTCATACGATCGCCCGCCTCCAGCGGCGGCGGGGAGGATCCAGATCAGGTGCCCTAACGGGGCCAGGATGGCGACGGCCGCGGCCAGCGGCTCGCGATTCGCCAGGGACTCGGCCTGCCAGTCGGAAAGCAATACCGTGTCGAAGCAGTCCTCGCGCCAGCGGCGGCAGTCGAGTCGGTTGGCCAAACTCCCCAGTTCGATCCGCCGATTCTCGCGCGGGCTGAAGCGCTGAGCAAGAATCGACGCCCAGAGCGGATCCTGTTCGACCAGCACGGCGCGGCGGCAATCGCCGAAGAACCAGCTCAGGCTGCCGATGCCCGCCTTGGCTTCGAGCACGTGATCGCCGATGAAGTCGCCGACGATACCCTGCAGCCGCCGCTGCCAACGAGCGTTGCGGTCGAGCGCTTTCTGCTCGGCCAACCCCGCATCGACGGTGTATCGCCGATTGACGAAGCGGCAGCGCAGCAGTTCACCCAATGCCTTCAAGCCGTCGATGGGACGGATTTTCTTGCCCTCGCGGAAGCTCCGCCCTTGGTAGCTGATCGGCACTTCGAAGATCCGTGCGCCCCACTGCGCCAGGCGGCTGGTCAGTTCGGGCTCGAGCGTGAAGGTGTGACTCCTGAGGCTCAACGAACGGAGCACATCGGCGCGGACCATTTTGTAGCAAGTCTCCATATCGGTCAGATCGAGACCGGTGCAGAGATTGCTGGCTAGCGTGAGGAAGCGATTGACGGCCGTATGCCAGAAGAAACGGACCTGCCGCGTGGCGCCGGCGTAGCGCGAGCCGAACACGGCATCGGCCTGCCCCGCCAGGAGCGGAGCCAGCAGGCGCGGATACTCGGCCGGATCGTACTCCAGATCGGCGTCTTGGACGACGGCCACGTCGCCGGTCATATGCGCGATCGCCGTGCGGATGGCGGTCCCTTTGCCGCCATTGCGCGGCTGGCGGATCGCCCGAATCCGCGGATCTTCGCCCGCCAGTTCGCACAGCAGCTCCCACGAGCCGTCGGTCGAGCAGTCGTCGACGGCGACCAGTTCGAGATCGATCGGAATCGGGCTCTGGAGCACGCGGGCAATAATCAGGCGCAGCGTCCAACGCTCGTTGTAGATCGGCATCAGGACGGAGAGCTTGCCCAGCGCGGGTCCGACGTCGGCTCCGGCGGGGGCACACGACGAGAGTTCGGTTTGCATCCTGCAAGTCCGAGGGGTGACGCTGCTCGTAGCGCTCGAATCTGCCGCTGCCCCGGAAAACCGTAACCTTGATCTGGCAGGCCGCCGCACCGCCGGGCATTCAGGGAGGGCGCAGACCGCGCGGGGCGAATTGTAGTAATCCCCCCGGCGCGGTCCAATACGAATACCACTCGAAATCGCAACGCGCCGGGCGGGCGCGCACCGCGCGCGTGCTAGCTGGTAGCACGGCCAACGGCCCCGGCACGCTTCACCGGGCTCCCTTGAGTCGCAGAACCGGTTTCGCTACTCTACCCCCCCATTTTTTCCACGCCGCCCGCGCTGGCCGCCGGCGGCTGCCGTGGGGAGCGTTCCGCTTGGACTACGACATACACCGCGCCTCGCGGCATTGCGCAGCGACCGGCCGCGAGCTGGCCGAGGGAGAGACGTTCTATTCCGTGCTCATGCCCGACAAGCAGGGTTGGCAGCGACTCGACTACTCGGCGCAGGCCTGGGCGGGGCCTCCCGAGGGGGCGCTCGGTTGGTGGCAGGCGCGGATGCCGTCGCGCGAATCGAAGCGCGCGCAGCTGGCTCCCAACGACGTTTTGCTGGAGTACTTCCTGGACCTGGCGCGGCAGCCCGCCGAGGCCGACGCCCAGTACGTCCTCGCCTTGCTGCTGGTGCGCCGCCGCGTGCTGCGACTCGAGGACACCGAAACCGATGCCGCGGGCCGCAACGTGCTCGTCCTGTACAATCCGCGCGACGAAGCGACCTATCGCGTGAACGAGCGGACGCTCGACGAGAACCAGACCGCCGAGATTCAAGCGAGGTTGTCCCAACTGTTGTTTGCCAACGCGAGCTGAACTGCCCCGCGTTAACCACACCTGGAACCCGGCATGGATGCCACCCACAGGTCACCCGTCCACGGCTCTCGTACCCTGCAGCGGTGGTGCCTGCTGTTGCTGTTGACCGCGGCCAGCGGGGCCAGTTGCCCACGCATGGTCGAACAATACAAGCTCCCGACCGCGCGTGTTCTCCCCAGCGAAGCGACGCTCGACCAGGTGCTGCTGGTGGTCAACGAGAACAGCGCCCGGATTCAATCTCTGACGGCGGACGGCGCGAAGCTCTCGAGTTCCGAGTTCCCCACGCTGAGCGCCGATCTGGCCGTCGAGCGGCCGCAGCGAATGCGTCTCATCGCCAAGGCCACGGCCTTGACCGGCGCCGAGTTCGATTTTGGCAGCAACGACGAGCTCTTCTGGTTCTGGGTCAAGCGTCCACAGCCGCCGGCCCTGTACTATTGTCGTCACGAGCAGTTCGATTCGAGCGCGTCGCGCAACGTGCTGCCGGTGGATCCCGATTGGCTGATCGAAGCGTTGGGAGTTGTGACCTTCGAACCCGGTGCGGACCACCAGGGCCCCTTTCCGATCGGCCGCGGCCGGATCAAGGTCTGCACCACGGTTCCCGGCCCCTTCGGCAACCTCACCAAGGTTCGCGTCATCGACAGCTCGCAAGGCTGGGTCGTCGGCCAGCACATCTACGATGCGAACGGCCAACGACTTGCCTCGGCCCTGGCCAGCGGCCACAAGCGCGATCCCGCTTCGCAGGCCGTCGTACCGCGGCACGTCGAGATCGAATGGCCGCAGACGAACTTCACCCTCAAGATCGACCTGGGCGATGTGAAGATCAACCAGCTCGCCAGCAGCGACGCGGAG
>JAEUIK010000631.1 GCA_016793185.1 Planctomycetaceae bacterium
GCCGTCGAGCTGGCACCGGCCGCCGCGGGAAGGCCAGCGCAAGCGTCCCGGCCCCGCGCCGCGGAGCATCGCCGACGAGGTGGTGCAGGCCGTGGTCGAGATGGCCACCGCCAATCCCTGGTACGGCTACAAGCGGATCGCGGTGATGTGCCGCCGCGCCGGAACGTGGGTGAAGGATCGCGAAGCTTACCGCGTGATGCGCGATCACAAGCTGCTGCACAAGCCGCGCCCGCGCGACGCCGAACTGTACCAGGCCGCGAAGTTGTTCGAGCTTTTGCCGCACCAACCCAACGACTTGTGGCAGATGGACGTGACCTATATCCACAGTCCCGGCTACGGCTGGTGGTACGCGGTGACGGTGATCGACTACTACGCGCGCTACCTGCTGGCCTGCCACCTGACCAGCAGTTACAGCGCGGTCGAGACGGCCCATGCCCTGAAGCTGGCCCGGGCCGAGGCCGAACGGATTCATGGCCCGCTGGCCAAGCGTCCGTTCCTGGTCACCGACAACGGACCGTCGTTCATCGCCCGGCGATTCGCGGCCTTCGTGCGCGAGCAGTACAGCCACGTGCGCATCCAGTACCGCACGCCGCAGCAGTTGGGGTTGCTGGAGCGATTTCACGCCACCCTGAAGAACGAGGAAGTCTACTGGCGGCTCTACGATCATCCCCAGCACTGCCGCGCCTGCCTGGCCGAGTTTCGCGAGCGTTACAACGCGCGGCGTCCCCACTGGGCGTTGCGACCCGAGGAAGGGGGCGATCCGCTGGTGCCCGCGGAAGTGTACGCCGGTGGACGAACGATCCAGATTCCGCGCTGGCAATCGTGGGCACGCGCGGCGCAGGCCAGGTTGGATCAGTTGATGGAGGAAGCGGCGTGAGGAGGACATCCCTGTCGGGATTTCGCTCGCGTCGTGCGAGCGACCAGGGCGCTCATTGCCGCCCCTGGACCCCGGCTAGCCACTTCTCCTGTTCGAAAAAGCGAGCGTTTAACCGTGCTGGAAGTCTCTCACAAAATCAGCCACCGCAATTCCACTTGAACTGCGAGCCAAGACACCAGTAAGCAGACCGTTCCCGTCACTGTGGCGCCGGTGGGAGCCACGAATTACAGTGCCTCAGGCAGCACCAGCCTCGACATCGAAGAGGACGTCAATCTCGGCGGTCCGTCGCCGCTGGACATGAACTCGCTCTCCGTTGACCTGAACGGCAATTCGATCATCAATGCCGACATCAGCGTGGGCAACGTCAACATCAACACGAGCCTGGGAACGTTCCAGCTGCAACTTTTCTTCAACGGCCAGATCAACGATCTGGACTTTGTCTCGACGGGCCCGTCGCCGATTGTTCCCGTCGACGTCTACAACATTCCCGGTAACTACCTGGCCGAGTTGCAGGGGGTTGTGACGGGCAAGCTCGTGAACGTGCCCCTTATCGGCTCTGTCGATTTGGGAACGTTGTACACGTTGACTCCGACTGTGATTCCGGTCGCCGGCAGTCTTCCGGGCGCGGCCACTTTGACCGACGGATCGGGGGGAGCAGGTCCCTACCCGGCGACGCTGTTGGCCAACCTGGCAGCCGCACTTCCCACGCTGGACGTGCCCGTTGTGCTGCCGTTCGCGGTCGCCATCAATCAGTCAGTCCCCAGCGGACAGTCCGGCTTCAGTGTGCTGAACGCGAGTGGCACGATCAACGCCAACTTGCAGCTTGGTAACCCGAACTACAACCTGAACGGGTCGGTCGTGAACGCGGTGGTGCCTGAGCCCACCTCGTTGGCTTTGGCCGGTCTCGGTGCCCTGGGACTCGGCCTCGCCGCCTGGCGTCGCCGCGCCGCCTAAGCGCCGCGCCGTCGCATTCCACGGGGTCGACGCAGTTTTCAACCGAAAGAGCCGCCGGGCCATGCTCGGCGGCTCTTTCTTTTTTCGCGTCCGGAGCTCGGATGCGATATCAACCGTTGCCGCACTCCCCAGCCCCCTTGCTTGACGCTCGTGGACGAAAGTCGAGAATGGCTCGTCAGACGCCGCACGGGGCGTGCCGCCCGGCGGACTAGCGCGGGCGCGCGGCCGACCGGGGCGCGAGGGAGGTTCCGTGGCAACCTATGCAGTCATTCTCGCCGCGGCCGGCAAGAGCAGCCGGTTTCGCGATCCGATGTACAAGAAGCCCTTCGCCATCCTGGGGGGGAAAGCGGTCTGGCTGCATTCCGCCGAACGCTTCCTGTCGCGCGACGACGTCAAGCAAATGATCATCGTCGTCTCGCCCGACGACCGCGAGGAGTTCGACCGCAAGTTCTCGGCCAACGTCACGATCCTGGGCATTCAGGTGATTGAAGGGGGCGCCGAGCGTGCCGACTCGGTCGGCAAGGCGCTGGCCCGGGTCAAGCCCGACATCGACTACGTCTGCGTGCACGATGCGGCCCGACCCTGCATCGCCAGCGAGTGGATCGAGAACGTCTTTGCGGCCGCCGAGCGAACCGGCGCGGCGATGCTGGGCATCCCTGTCAACGGGACTCTCAAACGCGTCTCCGGCGAGATCATTACCGAGACGGTCGCGCGCGAGGGTTTGTGGGAAGCTCAAACGCCGCAAGTCTTTCGCCGCGACCTGCTGCTCGAAGCCTATGCCAAGCGCGACGAATTCCCCGCCACCGACGACGCACAGCTCGTCGAGCGCGTCGGCCACCCGGTCACGGTGGTGCGCGGCTCACCGATCAACCTCAAGATCACCACCAAGGAAGATCTGCGGCTGGCCGAGCAAGCGCTGAAGGCCATGCCGAAGCCGAAGCTCGACCGCTTCCATCCGTTCGCCGGCGACGACATGTGGAAATAGGCGTCTGCGGAGATTGAACCACTAAGGCACGAAGCGAGACCGGAATCTGGCGTAGTCCAAGCAGGAGTGTACGGCGCGTGAGTGATTTGATTGCGGATCTGCGGTGGCGTGGGCTGGTGCATCAGACGACCGATGAAAAACTCGGCGAGTGGCTCGCCGCGGGGCGGCGCACGCTCTATGCCGGTTTCGACCCGACGGCCGAGAGCATGCACATCGGCCACATGCTGCCGCTTCTCGGGCTGCGCCGCTTTCAGAAAGCGGGGCATCGCCCGATCGCGCTCGTCGGCGGTGCTACCGGAATGATCGGAGATCCCAGCGGCAAGAGCGAAGAGCGCAATTTGCTTTCGCCCGAGGTGCTCGCCTCCAACGTGGCGGGCATCGAGCGGCAGATGCGCGGAATCCTCGATTTCGAGTCACGGGAGTATGGCGCCGTTCTCGTCAACAATCTCGACTGGATGCGCGGCTATGGTTACCTCGACTTTCTTCGCGACGTCGGCAAGAACTTCCCCGTCAACGTGATGCTCGCGAAGGATTCGGTCAAAGCCCGGCTCGAACGCACCGACAGCGGGCTGAGCTATACCGAATTCAGCTACATGCTGTTACAGGCGTACGACTTCGTCCATCTCAATCGCCAATTCGGCTGCGAGCTGCAGATTGGCGGCAGCGACCAATGGGGAAATATCACCGCCGGCATCGACCTTGGGCGGCGCATGAGCTCGGTGCAGCTCTACGGGATGACCTGCCCGCTCTTGACGAAGAGCGACGGTTCCAAGATGGGCAAGACCGAGTCGGGGGCCATCTGGCTCGCGCCCGAACGCACCAGTCCCTACGCCTTCTACCAGTTCTGGATCAACGTCGATGATGCCGACGCGGGCAAGTGCCTGAGGTACTTCACCGAGTTGAGTCACGATGAACTCGAAGCGCTCGATCAAGCGCGCTCGGCCAATGCGGCCGCCCGCGAGAGCCAGAAAACCCTGGCGGCCGAGATGACGAAGCTGGTCCATGGCGAAGCGGGCCTGGCGACGGCGCTGCGGGCCACGGAGATCTTCTTTGGCGCCGAGATCAGCTCGCTCTCGGATGGTCAATTGCGCGAGATTTTTGCCGACGTGCCGAGCCGCGATCTGCCTCGCGCGCGACTCGAGGAACCGGGATTGAACATCGCCGACGCGCTGGTCGAAGCCGGGTTGGCCACAAGCAAGGGCGAGGCGCGGCGCACCATCACCCAGGGAGGCGCCTACGTCAACAATCGCCGCGTTCCCGCCCCCGAAACGCAGCTCACCAGCCGCGACCTCGCCAGTGAAAGCGTGCTGGTCCTGCGATCCGGCAAGCGCAACTACGCCTTACTCCGCTTCGGCGCAGAATAAGGGACGCCGATGTCCGTGCCCTTTCGCTTCCGTTTTCGTGTTCGCTATAGCGAGTGCGACGCACAAAAGGTTGTCTTCAATTCGCGCTATGGCGATTACGTCGACCTGGCAGTCCTCGAGTTTTTCCGCGCTGTGGGGTTCAGCGCCACGCTCTTCAATGGCCCGCTCGACTACCAGGTCGTCAAGTTGCTGCTCGAATGGAAAGGTTCAGCGCGATTCGATGACGTCCTCGAGGCCGGCGTCGCTACCCGCCGCACGGGCAAGACCTCGTTCACGATGACGGTCGAGTTTCGCCTGGCTGGCTCCGAGCCCGTGATCGCGTCGGCCGAGATTGTCTACGTGTTGATCGACTCGAACACGATGTCCAAGGCGGACCTTCCCGCGGATCTGCGCTCTGCGCTCGAGCGGGGAGCGCCTGGAGTCGTGGTCGACCATTCCGGTGCGCGCGGCGCGTAGCCGAGCTTCACGGTGCGCCGGCTGAAAGTGTCGCGCGTTTCAGTCGGTTCGCGCCAGGCGGGGTCCGTCGTTCGCCCGCGCGGCCTTGTTGGCGCGGGCGATCCGCCGGGCTTTGGCTTCTTCCGCGCGCCGCTCGCGGTCGGCCTTCCAGCGCGCCCGGGCCGCCGACTGCGAGGCCTCCTCGGCGCGCTGCTCAGCCTCGTACGCCTGCTCGAGCTGCCGCTGTTGGGAATACATCTGCTGCATCTGCTGCTGCAGGTAGACTTGCTGGAGCTGCTGTTGGTAGCTGTTGAGCAACTGTTGCGCGTAGGCTGTTTGCGGCGAGAGCGTACCTGGGGACATAGTGCCCGGGTTGGCGGAGAAGGTTGCGCTGGGCCCCCCGGGGGGCATGGATCCGCCGCCGCGTTGACAACCGCCTCCACCTCCACCGCCGGGTTGCGCCCATGCCGGCGCCGCGCAGAACGCCGCGGCGGCAACGATCGTCGCCGTCACCTGAAGCTTCATCGCGATTCTCCTCAAAAAGAAGAACTGGTGCGAGCACGACTTGTGCGAGGAGACGCAGCAGCGAAGCTCCTCTGTTCCGGTCACGCCGATCGGCGTGCAAGCGCTCGCTCAATTGGAGAGTAGCGATTGGTCCGCGGCGAGGTCAAACAATCTGTCGCCAGAAACAGGGTTGCTCGAAAATTCATTGCTGTCTGGTCGGCGGTTTATTCCCAGATTCCTGCAATAGCTCCACGCCCAAATGCGTTGCTCCAACGCGCCTCCCGCTCCGAAACGAGCGCGACCGCCGCCGGCACATCGTGGCAAATTCCTGCCAGATTTGGTCCCGCTGGGCAACCCAAGGTAAAATCGGTGCGCCATTTCGCACGGTTTTCTCCCGGGAGGTCCCATGACCACGCGGACGGTGTTTCGCACCTGCACCTTGTGTGAGGCGATGTGCGGTTTGCGGTTTGAGGTCGAGGGGGAGCGCATTCTGGAGGTCGGGCCCGATGACGCCGATGTCCTGTCCCACGGCTACATCTGCCCGAAGGGCGCGGCCATTGCGGCGATTCACGACGATCCCGACCGGCTTCGCCAGCCGATGCGGCGGACGCCGGCGGGCGAGTTCGAGGCGATCTCCTGGCCGCAGGCGTTGCAACGGGTCGGCGAGCGCCTGAATCAGATTCGCCGGGAATCCGGCCCCGACGCGATCGGGCTCTACATGGGCAATCCGATCGCCCACAATCATGGAGTGCTGGCCCTGCGGCA
>JAEUIK010000558.1 GCA_016793185.1 Planctomycetaceae bacterium
GCTCGAGTCTTTTCGCCCCATGTCGCGTTTGAGGAGCGACTCGGCGAGATCCCCGAGCATGCCGGCCACGCCGACGATCAGCCCATAGGCCAACCACCCCCAGGCCGGAGCCAGGCGCGGCAGTACCGACAGATCGACGGCCGCCGGCAGGAGCACGGCCTGGCTGAGCCAGGCCCCCAGGCAGGCCGCCGCGATGCCGCCGAGGCCCCCTTCCCAGGTCTTGCCCGGACTGAGCGTGGGGGTCATTTTGTGCCGGCCGAACAGCCGTCCCACGGTGTAGGCGCCGGTATCGCTGAACTTCACGACGAAGAGCAGCGACGCGAGCGGCACGATCCCGAACGCTCCCAAGTCGCTCCGCTCCGCAGTCGGGCCGAGGACGCGCAACTGCAGCAAGAACGCGAACAGGCCGCCGACGTAGAGGACGCCAAACAGCGCCAGCGCAACTTGGATGATCGACTTTCCTGGCTGGCGGTAGCGGGCCATCTCGCCGACAAACGCCGCCAGCAGACTCAGCGAAATCGCGACGGCGCTCCAGCCGAGCGGCCCGAGCGACTCGGGATACCAGACGCCCGTATAGCTCGCCAAGAGCACGGCCAGGCTGCCGCCATAGACGACGCTCGGCAGCGGCCGCAGATCGCGCGCGGCCAGCAGGCTGAGGACTTCCTCGCTGGCGAGCACCACCAGCAGAATCGACAGCGGCAGCAGGTACTGCCCCGGCCGGTCGCTGCGCACGTCGAGCCAGCAGAGCACGACCAGTGCCGCGATGAAGACCGCTCCCAGGATGAGGCGCCAGCGAAGCATATCGATTGTGACTCGGAGATGCGCGTGGAGCGCGACCGCCCAACTACTCGTTCAGCCCGCCGAAACGCCGGTCCCGCGCGGCGAAATCACGGATCGCCTGGTGGAGGTCGGGCTCGGCGAACTCGGGCCAGAACTTCGCCGTGACCCAGATTTCCGCGTAACTGATCTGCCAGAGGAGGAAGTTGCTGATGCGCAGTTCGCCGGCCGTGCGAATGAGCAGATCGGGATCCGGCATGCCGGCCGTGTAGAGCTCGGAGGCGACGTCTTCCTCGTCGATCGCGTCGGGATCGACCTGGCCGTCGCGCGCCCGGCGGGCGAGCTTCCGCACGGCGTCGACGATCTCGCCGCGGCTGCCGTAGTTGATCGCCAGGCAGAGCCGCAGGCCGTCGTTCGCGCTGCTCAGTTCGATGGTTTTGTCCATTTCGGCCTGCACCGCGGCGGGGATCCCCTCGCGGCGGCCGATCGTCGAGACGCGCACCTGCTCGCGCATCAGCACCGTGCGCTCTTCGATCATGTACTGCTCGAGCAGGTGCATGAGAAAATCGAGCTCGGGCTGCGGCCGCTTCCAGTTTTCGCTCGAGAGGCAATAGAGCGTGAGCTGCTCGATCTTCAGGCGGGCGCACTCTTCGACGGTGCGGCGGACGCTGGCCACGCCCCGGCGGTGTCCTTCGATGCGCGGCAAATCGCGGCGCTGCGCCCAGCGGCCGTTGCCATCCATGATCACGGCGATGTGCCGGGGCCGCTTGTCGGGCGGGACCTCGAGCTGCGGGGCAGACGCGGCGGCTGGCGTTTCGCTCACGGCACGATCTCGCTGATAGCCCGAGCCCTTCACGAGAGAATCGTCTGTGCCCGATCGGGTCCGACCGAGGCAATCTCGATCGGTCGCCCCAGATGCTGGCCCAGGCGGTCGAGATACGCCCGGGCGGCGGCCGGCAAATCGGCGAACTTCCGCACGCCGGTAATGTCGGTCTTCCAGCCGGGGACCGTTTCGTAGACCGGTTTGGCGATCCGCAAATCGTCGACGTGGCTGGGGAACTGCGTCACCTGGCGGCCGTTGATCTCGTAGGCGGTGCAGATCTTGATCTCGTCCATTTCGCTGAGCACGTCGAGCAGCATCACGGCCAGTTTGTGGACGCCGCTCAGGCGGGCCGAATAACGCACGGCCACGGCGTCGAACCAACCACACCGTCGCGGGCGGCGCGTAACCGTCCCGTACTCGTTGCCGCGGTCGCGAATGTGCTGCCCGAGGTCGTCGTTGAGCTCGGTCGGGAAGGGGCCGCCGCCGACGCGCGAGGTGTAGGCCTTGATGACGCCGATCACCTGGTCGAGATGGCGGGCCGGCACGCCCGAGCCCGAGCTGATGCCCACGCCCGAGCTGTTGCTGCTGGTGACGTAGGGGAAAGTGCCGTGATCGATGTCGAGCAGCGCTCCCTGGGCTCCTTCGAAGAGGATCTTCTTCTGGGCATCGACGGCGTCGAACAGGTAGGCGGTGGTGTCGCCGACGTGCGGTTTGAGCCGGGCGGCGAGCTTCGAATACTCGTCGAAAATCTGCGCCGCGTCCAGCGCTTCAAAGGTGCTGCCGGTGGCCAGCGCGGCGATGGCGGTGTTCTTGTGGGCGACGATGTGCTCGAGCTTCGCGCGGAAACCGTCGCGGTAGAGATCTCCCAGCCGGATGGCGTAGGTCCGCCCCACCTTGTCGCGGTAGCAGGGACCGATGCCGCGGAGAGTTGTCCCGATCGCTTCGCCGCCGGAGGCGTCTTTGTCGAGCAGTTTGTCTTCGGCGATGTGCCACGGAAAGATCACGTGAGCCCGATCGCTGATCAGCAAGTTCTGGTCGCACTTGACGCCGCGCGACGTGAGCCCGTCGATCTCACCCAGCAAGCTGGCGGGGTTGACGACGACGCCTCCAGTGACGACGCACTGGACGCGCGGATTGAGGATGCCGCTGGGAATGAGCGAGAGCTTATACGTCTGTCCGTGGGCGACGACCGTATGCCCCGCGTTGGCGCCTCCCTGGTAGCGGACGACGATTTCGTGCTGTTCGGTCAGCAGATCGACGATCTTGCCCTTGGCTTCGTCTCCCCACTGCAGACCGATCACGCAAGTACCGGGCACGGAATGGCATCCTCACAAGCAGAGCCGCCGGCCGCACAAGAAGGGGGGCCGGGCGAGCGAACTGGAAGCAAACGAACCAGTTTAGAGGGGGCGGGAGCGAGGGGTCAAGG
>JAEUIK010000575.1 GCA_016793185.1 Planctomycetaceae bacterium
GGAGACGCCGGTTGCCGCTGCCAACGATCCGCCGCGCGAGTCAGCTCGGCCACGCCGACTCGGATTGCGTACCGTGCCGATCAGCGAAGACATGCGCAAGCTCTACGATCTCCCTGCGACGCGCGGCGCGCTGGTTTCGGAGGTGCTCGTGGGGTCGCCCGCTCATGCGGCCGGGATTCCGCTCGACGCGGCGATCGTCGAGGCCAACGGGCAGCCGGTCGATTCGCCCGACGCCTTGGCCGCACTGGTCGGGCGGTTGGGAGACGAAGCGGAGTTGACCCTGGGCTATTATTCGCGCGGGAAACTCGAACGGCAGACGATCAAGCTCGATCCGGGCGAAATCGTGGCCAAGCCGGCCGTTTCCGACACGCAGGCGGCGACCGATGCCATGCGCGCCTACGCCACACGGCTCGAAACGCTCGAAAGCAGGATTCGCAAACTCGAGCAACTCCTGGAGCAGTTGCAGCAGGACCTGCAACCGCCGGCTGAGTCTCCCAAGTAGCGCTCGGCAGCGCGTGCCAATGTCTGGATCGCATTTCAGGAGGGGAGCCCGAACTCCCTCAGCAGCTTGCGTGGCACTCCAATGGGCAAGATCGTTAACGTGCCGACGAAAGCTTCTGCGCGGGGTTGCAGCAAACCCGGCTTGGGAGCGACGAAGGTGCATGTCTCCGTCGCGCGAATGGTGTCGGACGCTGGCACTCCGGTGTCGCAGTCGAGCCCGCTGGGAAGATCCACCGCCAGGATCGGCCGGCCGAGCTCGTTGAGCCGGCGGATCGCCTCGTCGAGCGGCGACCGCGGGGCTCCCTGGCTGCCGGTTCCGAGCAGCGCGTCGACGATCCAGTCTCCACCGGCTTGCCGCTGCCACCACTCGGAGCTCGGGGGGCGATCCGGCGCGAAGAATTCGACCCCGACCTCGGAGCGCAGGAGAATCTCAAGATTCGTGGCGGCGTCTCCGCGGAACTCGTCGCGCGTCCCCCACACGGCGACACGCACCGCGATACCCTGGGCGTCGAGGTGCCGGGCGATCACGAATCCGTCGCCGCCATTGTTTCCCTTGCCGCAGGCGATCAGGACCGGTCCCCGGGCTCCGCGCGCAATCAGCCGCTCGGCCGCGCCGCGACCGGCGTTTTCCATCAGGACCAGGCCTGCGAGCCCGTACGCTTCGCTCGCGCGGCGGTCGACGTCGCGCGATTGCTGGCGATTCAAAACGGGCCGCATGCGGGTGGTTCCGGGGGGAGGCGGGGGTTGCGCATGACCTCGATTGTAGCGCCTCGGCCAGCCTTCGGCTAAATTATGGATCGGGGGACGGCAAATATCTCGCCCCCCGCGACGAATACTGCCGTGGACGTTTCGCCGGCGGCCGCAGCGCCCCCGGTAGCCTCCCGGTTCTTGCTGCCAAGGAGCCAACTCGTGGACAACCTCAATCGATTCCGCCCGGGCAGTTATCTGGTGCATGGATTGGTGCTCTGCACGACGGTCCTGGCGTCGGGCTGCGACGGCCGGCTGCAGCGCGTGCGGGTGGAGGAGACTCGGGTTCTCGAGTTCATGGTGGCCGACATCGGGCGCGTGGCGGCGTTCGCCGACAACGGCTACATCCGCGTCCGCCCCTCGGCCACGGCCGATGCGATTCGCGTTGTCGCGACGATCGTGGCGGCGGGTCGCGACCAGGAAGATGCCGAAAAGGCCCTGGCCGCCGTCGAGATTCTCACACCGCGGACCGGCGACAACGAAGCGACGCAGGAAATCCGCTGGGCCTGGAACGGACGTCATCCCATGCACTGGTCGGCGAGCGTCTCCTTCGACATCGAGATTCCGGCGGCGCTCGAACTGGCGGCTACGACCGACAACGGCGAGATTGAATCGCTCGGCATTACCGGCAACCGTCAATTGGAAACGGACAACGGCCGCATCCGGTCGAGCGACTGGGTCGACGACGATCCGCTGCCGGCGGGGGGCCAGTTCGCAGCGACCGATGCCACGGTGGTCGCCCGAGCCGACAATGGCGAAATCGATATCGAGTCGGCCGCGGGCTCGTTGGTGCTGCGGACCGACAATGGCCCGATCCGAACGCGATCGTCGGCGCGGAACGTCAAGATCGAGACCGACAACGGGGCCGTCCAGGCGCGGTTGACGGCGAGCGGCCGCCTCGACGGTCGCATCCGTACTAACAATGGGAGCGTCGAGGTCCTGCTGAATCCGGAAATCTCGACGCGAATCGATTGCCGCACCGACTCGGGCAGCGTCAGGGATCGGGCACTGCCCCTGCGCGAAGGGAGCGTGCAGCGCCCGCTGGATCGCCAACTCAAGGGCGTGATGGGAGCCGGCGAAGGGCTGCTCGAGATCGAAACCGACAACGGCTCGATCACGCTCGAAGGGATGCCGGCCGCGCCGACGATCAATCGTTGAGGGCCCTGCCCCGTCTTGCCTGGCTATTGATCGGGACCCACAAATCCGAAGTGACGCTCCCGCATCGCGGCGTCGAGCGGCGCTGCATACTCGCTGATCTCAAAGGCCTCGGCGTACCGCACCTGGCTGCCGCGCACCGGGCCGTAGGCCCGAATCAATTCGCTGCGATAGCGCTCGGCTGCCGGCCGCAGGTAGTTGGCAAACCAGTCTCGCAACCAACGGCGTCGCCCCGCATCGTCCGGCGGCACTTGGTCGGCAATCCCCAGGTTAAACGGCAGCCATTCGAAGACCTGCGACTCGTGGCAGGCGAGCATCGCGACGATCGTCTCGATTTCGCCCGAGACGTCCACCACCACGTCTCCGGCCAGCGGCGTCGGCTTCGTGAAGCGATCCGGCAGGTAGGCTACGACCGGTGTTCGTGCCACGACGGGCACCTCCGGTACGATCGCCGGCACGCCGATCATGTAGCAGGCGTCGCGCACCACGTGCCCCACTGCCCGGTGATCGGGATGATAGTCGTTCGTACGGTGGGTAAGGATCAGGTCGGGTTGGTACCGGCGAATCTCGGCAATGACCTGACGCCGGAGTTCCAGCGTGGGGACGAGCTCGCCATCGGGGTAGTCCCACACGTCGCACTCGGCGCCGATCAGTTCGGCGGCACGCTGGGCCTCGGCAAAGCGGATCGCGACCAGCTCGGGGCCGAATCGCTGGTGGTGCCCCGCGGCGCCGTTGGTCAGCGAAACGAACTTCACGAGATGCTCCCGGCGGCGATAGATCGTCGCCAGTCCCCCCGCGTGAAATTCGGCGTCGTCGGGATGGGCTCCCAGAATCAAGAGACGAAGCGGTGCGCGGCCCGGCATGGGCAAAGGTCCTCAAGGGGCGACGGGTTGGAACGAAGCGACTGGGCGCCGACCCGGGCAGTATAGTGCCGACCCCCGACCGCGATAACTGGCGGCTCCCCGACTGGCATGTCGCTGTCCGCCGAGGCTATCATGAGGGAACGCCGTGGCACGCGGTTTCGTTCGCGGCGGTCACTTCATGTCGCCATCGAGTCGAGTTTCAGCCATGCAATTCATCGAGATGACCGGGCGAACCCTCCTGCGCGTGATCAGTCCCGAGGAGCTTCATCCCGAGGAGCTGAAAAAAGCTGGCGTAACCAACGACAGCGTGCTCCGCGTGAATTTGCAGGGAGACATCGAACTTCGCAAGCGCTCGGGCTGGGAAATCCTTGGCGGCCTGCTGGGCGATTACGATCACCGCGTCAAACGCGAGACGGGCCTCGACTGGGCCTGATGCTCACTGCGCGGCCGCGCCAGCGAGGCTCTGCCTGCGTCGGTCACGCCCGCTCGATCTGGCAGCGGGCATCGTTGAAGCA
>JAEUIK010000587.1 GCA_016793185.1 Planctomycetaceae bacterium
CTGGGCGCCAAAGATCATCGACCTGATGGACCGCCTGGGCGTGCCCTTCAATCGCACGCCGGAAGGCTTCCGCGACCAGCGCCGCTTCGGCGGCACGCTCTTCAAGCGCACCGCCTTCTCGGGGGCCACGACCGGCCAGCAGCTCCTGTATGCACTCGACGACCAGGTCCGCCGCTGGGAAGTCGAGGGCAAGGTCACCAAGTACGAATTCTGGGACTTCCTCGGTCCGATTCTCGACGACAACGGCGTCTGCCGCGGGTGCGTCGGGCAGGACCTCGTCTCGATGGAAATCCGGGCCTTCCCGGCCGACGCCGTGATCGTGGCCTCGGGCGGATGCGGACTCGTCTATGGCCGGTCGACGATGTCGATGGTCTGCACCGGCAGCGCCTCGAGCCGCTGCTACCAGGTAGGAGCCCGCTACGGCAACGGCGAGTTCGTGCAGGTGCACCCGACTGCGATTCCCGGGGCCGACAAGCTGCGCCTGATGAGCGAAAGCGCTCGCGGCGAAGGGGGACGGGTCTGGGTGCCGCGCAAGCCGCAGGACACGCGGGATCCCAAGTCGATTCCCGAGAGCGAGCGCTACTACTTCCTCGAAGAGCGCTATCCGAAGTACGGCAACCTGGTACCGCGCGACATCGCCACCCGCGAGATCTTCAACGTTTGCACGTACGAGGGGCTGAGCGTCGAACGCGATCGGCTCTGCGTCTATCTCGACCTCACGCATATTCCCCGCGACACGCTGGATAAGAAGCTCGCGGGGATCCTTGAGATCTACGAGAAGTTCCAGGGCGTCGATCCGCGCGACGTGCCGATGAAGATCTTCCCCGCCGTCCACTACCTGATGGGAGGGCTGTGGGTCGATTACGAGCGCACCCTCGAAGGGGGGCTCAAGATCGGTTCGCCGCGCAATCAGCAGACGAGCATCCCCGGGCTGTACGCGATCGGCGAGTGCGACTACCAGTACCACGGCGCCAACCGCCTGGGGGCGAATTCGCTGCTGAGCTGCATCTTCAGCGGACTGATCGTCGCCCCCAGCATCGAGACCCGCTTGAAGTCGCTCGCCAAGGGCTCGGCCGCCGATCAGCCCGCCAGCCTGTACACGGGCGCCGTCGCCCAGAAGCAGGCCGAACACGACGCGTTGCTCAACAGCCCGCCGCATGGCGAGAACCCCTACCTGTTGCACCAGGAATTGGGCAACCTGATGACCAAGGCCGCGACCGTCGTGCGGCACAACGACATTCTGGCCGACGCCTACGGTAAAGTGAGCGAGATGTCGGAGCGCGCCAAGCATTGCTCGCTGTCCGATACCGGGCACTGGACCAACCAGAACGTCGTCTTCACGAAGGCGCTGCGCGACATGTTCCCGCTGGCCAAGACGATCGTGAAAGGGGCTCTGCAGCGCGACGAATGCCGCGGGGCGCACTTCAAGCCCGAGTTCGCGCCGGCCGGCATCGAGGGGACCGATCCGGCCGATCGCCGCCGCAAGGCGGAAGCCTGGTGCGATGCGTTCGAGGAGAACACGCGCCGCTGGCTGAAGTCGACGATCTCCGTCTGCGGCCCGAACGGCGATCCCGAGATTACCTACGAAGAGGTCGATACGTCGCTGATCCCGCCGCGTCCCCGGCTGTACGGTCTGGTCGGGGCCGAAGCGATCGAAGAGGTCTGGAAGGAACGGCAAGCCAAGAATCGCCCCGCCAAGCCCTCGGCGAAAACGCCCGTCGGAGCGGCGAGTTAGTTTGAACGAATAGGACTAACCACAAAGACACGAAGACACCAAGAAGACTTTGAAGAGTTTTCACTCGGTTTGATTTCGCCTGGAAAACTTTTCATTTTATTCTTCCCTTAGTGCCTTTGTGGTGAATCCAATCCAAAGCCAAAATTCAAGTCGCCCCCAAGCATACGGATAACTTGATGTCTGCATCGCACTCTCACGGCGGTTCGCACGAAACCAATGGTCACGCGCACGCTCCGGCACGGCCCGAGACGTTCGACGTGCGCATCCTGCGGCAAGATGCCCCCGGCGAGGCCAGCTACTGGGAACGGCATCGGGTGGATCACGAACCCGACATGAACATCACCAGCGTGCTGCAGCGGATCGCCGCCAAGAGCGAGACGGCCGATGGGCGCCCCGTCGCGCCGGTGGCCTACGACTGCAACTGCCTCGAAGAGGTCTGCGGCGCGTGCACGATGCTCGTCAACGGCCGCGTCCGCCAGGCCTGCACGGCGCTGGTCGACAAGCTCCTGGCTGATAACCCCGGCGAGATCGAGCTCCGCCCGATGAGCAAATTCCCGGTGATCCGCGACCTGTCGGTCAGCCGGCAACGGTTGTTCCGCGCGTTGCAGAAAGTTAAGGCCTGGATCCCGGTGGACGGCTATTACGACATGGGGGGCGGTCCCAAGCAGGCGCCCGAAGAGCAGCTCGAAGCCTATCCGCTCTACACCTGCATGAGCTGCGGCTGCTGCCTCGACGCTTGCCCGCAGTATGGCAAGATCGAAGTGACCCGCCGCGAAGGCGAGAGTGACGCGTCGCTCGCCGCCCGCGAGCGGGCCGAGTTCGATCGCAACTTCGCTGGGGCCCATGCGATCAACCAGGTGCAGTACTACAACAGCCACCCGACGGGCAAGATGCAGGCCGACCAGCGGCTGGAAGCGATCACCGCCGCCGGCGGCATTCAAGACTGTGGCAACGCCCAGAATTGCGTGGCGGTCTGCCCCAAGGAGATCCCCCTCACGACGTCGATCGGCAAAATCGGCCGGGCCGCGACGTTCTACAAGCTGAAGAAGTTCTTCGGGGGGTAGGGGCGGCGACAATTCGAACGCCGCAAGTTTCATTCGCCGCGGCTATGGGCTCGTACGCGGACGGGTGGCACTGGCTCTGCCAGTGCTTCTCGGCGAATCAGGAACTTGATTCCTGATTCAGCGCGTGGGCGGCGATTCATGCCCTAGCCCCGGGACACCGGCAGTGGGGAGGGTGGGTGGCAGCCCTGCTTTCGACGGTCGAGCATATCCGGCGACGCATGCCAACCCGCGCTCGTGCCCCTCATCCGGCCTGTCGTCCACCTTCTCCCCGGAGTGCCGGGGCGAAGGATTTTGGAGTCGCGCTGTGCGTTGACGGCGCGAACTACTGCAAGAGCGGCCGCAACAATTCGCTCCACACCGCGTAACCCTCCTCACTCAGGTGAAGCTGGTCCTTGACGAACAGCTCAGCACGCGGCTTGCCGGCAGCGTCCAACAGGGGCGTGCCGACGTCGACGAACGCCAGCCGGGGGTTCTTCGCGATTTCGTCGGCGATCAGTCGGTTCGCCGTGGCCTGCGCCGCGGCATGCTTCGCCCGGGCGGGGCTCGGTTTGATCGCCAGGAAGAGAATCTTTGTCTCCGGCAGCGTGGAGTGGACGCGGTCAACGAACGCGCGAAAGTCGTCGCGAACCCGCTCGGGCGTTTTGCCCGACGCAATGTCGTTGTCCCCCGCGTAGAGGACCACCAGCCGGGGCCTGTACTTGGTGACGATTCGGTCGGCAAAGTGGACCGAGTCGGAAAGGTGCGAGCCGCCGAAGCCTCGATTGAGCACCGGCAGGTCCGGGAAGGACTCCTTGAGATCCCACAAGCGAATGCTTGAACTGCCGACGAAAACGATCCCGCCCGCCGCCGGCGGCTGCTCACGATCGGCCTGCTCGAACCTGGCAATCGCGCCTTCCCAGGAACTCTTGGATTGCGGATCGGCGCCAAGCGCCACGACTGGCAACGCGAGACAGGCGACTGCGAGAGCGAGAAATCGGCGGCGAACAGGCATCGGCGGTCACTCCCAGGGCGACGCTGTCAACGACATGGGCTCCGAACCAGGCGCTGCGCGGAGCGCCTTGGTCCGGAGCCCACGAGTGGATCGGTAGCGATTCCGACTACGCCGCGCGGCGCCGCCTGGCCCGGCAGACCAGTCCGAAGGCCACCAGACTGATCGCGCTCAAGACAATGCTCGACGGCTCGGGCACGACATACGGAGTAGCAAGCTCCGACGTTATCAGGAAGTCGCGGACTCGTTCCAACAGGTTGGGACCCGATGTCGCGGGCGTCGCACTCGGCACCAGGGTGGGAATGTCGTCCCACCGGACATTGTGATCGGTCAGGTTCGTCGGCTGGTACCACTGCTCGCGATAAATGCCCACGTCGACAAAGCGCTGCGACATTTGCGGGCTCCAGGGGACGACCGCATCCGAGACGTTGTTCAGCAAGAACACCGGCGGTCCGCCCGGCTGGATGCGCGTGTAGTTGTTCATCATCGTCGAGACCAGGGCGACGACCGCCTGGGCCCGATAACGTTCGTCAATCGGGTTGTTGTTGTACTGCAGCAGCAGGGCGTCGATGCCGCCGGCGGAACCGCCGGCAATGCCGATCTTGTTCGGATTGATTCCCAGCGCTGCGGCGTTGTCCCGCGTCCAGTCCATGGCGACCGCGAAGTCCTCGATGCCCGCGCGAAACGCAGGGAGTCCGACCAGGCCGACGGTGCCCGAGGCGGTAATGCCGTTGTAGGGAGCCGTGCCGAACTCCGTCTGCCCCACAATGACCGGCGCGTGCGGGCCCACCGGAATGCCAAACGCCGTGGCGCCCTGGCGATAGTCGGTGGCGATGACGGTGTAGCCGCGCTGGGCGAGGTAAACGGCAGCCGTGACGACTCGCCCATTCGTGCGATCGGCGCTCGTCCAGGCGCCGCCGTCTTGAAACACAATGGCCGGCCGATTCGTGGGAATCGGGCCATTGCCGATATTCGTCGGCTGATAGATATCGGCCAGGAGCGGGATCTTGCCAGCCTGCGTGGCGCCCGTGGCGTATTGCACGGTCGTCTTCTGAAAGCCGTACAGCGGGTCAATGTAGACCGTGCCGGCCAGTGCCAACGGCGCGCAGACATGCGCCGACCAAGAGATCGCGATGGTCATCGCGAAGAGAGCCAGATATCCCCGTCTCATTAGCGTCCCCCTTTAACGCGCTCGCAAGCGCAACGCCAACAGTGACTCGATGCCTCGGGCAGCTGGAGACCCGCGGGCGGCCCCGCCGGATGAGGTCCTCCCCCCCGAAACGACCAACGACACCACGTGAAACCCATGTGCGATGTGCGAATCATCGCGGCGAGAGCTTAGCAGCGCCGCGTTCCGGCAGTCAAATAAATCCCGCCGGCGGCGACCGGTTTTTTGATGCAGCCCGTCCTTACGAGGGATTGCGGCGATGCGCAATTCCCATGAGAAGTGACACAGCGACCCCTCCGGAGAGTTAGCGCTCGCGATCCGCCGCCCAGCATGAACTTGCTGGACTTGCTCTGTGGCAACGCTCCATAATCGGGGGATCGAGATCGCGGCCTAGGGCTGGGGGAGACCGAATCATGCTGCGGTTGCACGAACAACTGGCCTTGTTGGCGCTCGACGAAAAACGCGGCGTCTTCACCACGCAGAACGTAAACCTGGCGCTCGCCGGCGGGCTGTTTGCCGAATTGCTGCTCGAGCAGCGCATCGCCGTCGACAGCGAGAAGCAGCGCCTGGTCGACGTGATCGACGCAAGCCCGGTGGATCACCCGCTGCTCAACGAGTGCCTCGAACAGATGGTGGCCGCGCAGCGGCGCACGACGGCAGTGGGCTGGATCTCGCGCTGGGCGAACGACTGCCGCCTGCCGCATCGAATCGCCGAGCGGCTGTGCGAGCAAGGGATCTTGCGCCCTGAGCGGGTGACGCAACTTTTCATCTTCACCCGGCGAACCTATCCCGAGGTTAACCCGCGCCCCGAGTTGGAACTGCGGCAGCGTTTGCGCGAGGCGATCTTCGCCGACGCAATCGAGTTGGACGCCCGCTCCGCCGCGCTAATCGCGCTGGCCGACTGCGTCGGCATGCTCCAGCACGTGTTCGCGCGGGAAGATCTGAAGCCGCACCAGCGCCGGTTGGAGCAGATTCGCGGGGGTGACGTCGCTGCGGTTGCCACGCGCGAGGCGATTGCCGAGAGCGAAGCGGCCGTCGCCGTCGCTTGCATGATGCCGGCCATCATGGGGGGCATGTCCGGGGGCGCAAGCTCCTGAGCGGCCGGCCGCGAGACGCCCGCTCCCGGACAGGCGCCACGCTCGACCGGCGGGAATTGAGTTCTTTGCCAGGCACCGGCTGCAGCGCGGGGGCGTGCGTCAACCGCGCACCGCGCAAAAAAACAGGGCCAGCCTCGCGCCGAGACCGGCCCTGCTAGTTCATGAACTTGCCGACCGCGAAGTTACTTCGCGCCGACCAGGCTCGCCTTGCGCTCGGCGATGACCTCGGTCTGGATGTTCGCGGGCACGCGACGGTACTTGGCGAACTCCATAGTGAAGGTCCCCTGTCCTTGCGTCATGCTCCGCAGGTCGGTCGAGTAGCCGAAGGTCTC
>JAEUIK010000612.1 GCA_016793185.1 Planctomycetaceae bacterium
GCCGTCGTGTTGCAGCGCGGCCGCCTCGCCTCCCCAGATCAGCTTGGCGCCGCTGAGGCCGAAATGTCGCCAGCGCCGAAGCGTATGCGGCGAAGGATGCCCGTCGCGCGTGCCATCCCAGCCTTCCATGGGATGGATGCACCAGCGGTTGCCGATGGTGAGCGTAGCGAGCGAGATCGGCGCGGCCAACGGAGAGCCGTCGGTCGCAGCGAGCGTGCGGTCATCGACCGGGATCTCGAGCTGCAGCTCCGCCAGGCGGCGGCGAAACGAAGCAACATCTTTGAATTGAGCGACACGGGGAAACACAACACAGTCTCGCTTAGGGCGCGTCCTTGGCGGGCCGCAGCGGGCTCTTGGCAAGGACGAACTTGCGCTCGCCCGCCGCCGACGCAAAGCGAACGGTCGCCGAGCGCCGCTGACCTTCGCCACTCAAGGCGACGATTCGACCCAGCCCATATTCCGGGTGGCAGACCACCATGTCCAGGCAAAAGGTGTCGGGCGGAACGGCCGGGAGCCGGTGGGCGGCGCTCTGGCCTGCCAACTCGGCCCCCGTCGTCAGTCGCGGCCCGCCGGAGCGTCCGGGGTGCGATGCGGGAGCGGCTCCGGCGGGGGGCCGGAGCGGACTCTCCGGCGCCGCGCTGGCGAAAGTCGCGGGATCGAAGGAATCGTCGCTCGCGGCGTCGGTCTCCTGCGAGATGTATGCGGAATCGGAGTCCGCCGGATCATTCTCCCAGGGGGGAATGTCGTCGGCCGGTCCCCAGGGAACGGCGGAGATTCCCCCCCGCACGTCCATCGCCTCGCGCGGCAGCTCCATCAGGAAGGAACTCGGCACGCTCATCCGGCGAAGTCCGCGAAACTCGCGGTACTCGGCCCGGCTCAGAATCAGCTCTTCGCGAGCGCGGGTCAGCCCGACAAAGAGCAGTCGCCGCTCCTCCTCCAACTGGTCGGGATCGTTCGCGCTCCGTTCGTGCGGCAGCAGGCCCTGTTCCACGGCGGCGATGAACACCACCGGAAACTCGAGCCCCTTGGCCGCGTGTAGAGTCATCATGGTGACGCGATCGTCGTCCGCCTCCCACGCATCGGTGTCGTTGGCGAGGCACACGTCCTCGAGGAACGCTTCGAGGGCCCCGGGTTCCGGATGCCGTTCGTCGAACTCCCGGGCCGCGGTCAGCAGCTCTTCGATATTAGCCAGCCGTTGCTGATCTTCCTCGAGCTCGGAATCGCTGTACTGCTCGCGATAGCCCGACTCGGCCAGGATGTGGCCGAGCAGTTCCTCGACCGGGGCCGCGGCGTACCGCCCGAGATGGTCGAAGAAACGCACAAACTGCTCCAGCGCCGAGCGGGGGCGCTTCCCCAAACTGGCGAGGAACTCCGCATTCCGGGCGACCTCGAGCAGCGGCAGGCCCCGGTCGTGCGCCGCGGCAGTCAATCTTTCGAGGGTCGTCTTGCCGATGCCCCGGGCGGGTACGTTAATCACCCGCAGGAATGCCACGCTGTTGCGCGGATTATTGACCAGTTGCAGGTAGGCGACGACGTCCTTGATTTCCTTGCGCTGGTAGAACTCGAGCGCGTTGACCATCTGGTAGGGAATGCCCTGCTCGCGAAAGGCGAATTCGAAAGCGCGGCTGAGCGCATTGACGCGGTAGAAGACGGCAAAATCGCGAGGCCTCCGCTGGCCGGCGCGGACGGC
>JAEUIK010000670.1 GCA_016793185.1 Planctomycetaceae bacterium
CCCGACGCCCTCCGCCAGTTCCTCCCCGACGTCTGGAAACAAGAAGACGCCGCCGAGCCAAACCCCGCCGCGGAATAGGCCGCAGCTCCGCGTCCCCCGACCCGAATTGGACCCCCTGTAGTCGGCGGAACGGACACGAAGTCCTCGCGTACTCGATCTTGTGCGGCGACCCGCGGAGGGGCAACCCGCGAAATCGCTCCGGGTCGCGATTCCGATCCCCTCGACGGAAGATCACGGCTTGCCTTGCCCCATTTCTCTACATCGCCCCGCTCGCGAAGCGAAGATTACGCCATCCACAGCTTTGCGACCAAGAGCAGATGCCGGTGGATCACATCTGACGACGTGGAGAAGAATTGGTGTGAAGAACTCACCAGACTGGCGAAAGAGTAGCGGTTAGGCCCGGTTTACCGGGAGCCGCAGCGGGCGGCGGACTCGCCGCGCGGCGCGAGCGCGTTATTCGGGGGCATCGTAGATGCGGTACCGCTTGTAGACCGTGGCCCCCCCTTTTTCGAGCCCCATGCGTGCCATTTCGTTCGACTCGAAGACCCAGGAAAACTCCGCCTCGCGAATGCCGTTGGCGAGCGCCGCCGGCAGCAGGCCGCGCAGCAGCACCAGCCCGAGCCCGAGCCGCTGGAACTCGGGGAGCACGTTGATGGCCACCACGCGCACCCGCGGAATCGCGCGCTTGTTGCGGAGCAGGCGAACGAAACCGAACGGAAACAGCTTGCCGTCGATCTGTTTGATGCGCGTGTTGTAGTCCGGGATGCAGAGCACGACTCCCGCCTGCTTGCCCTCGCAATTGGCGACCATCGCCAGTTCGGGGATCAGCAGGTACTTGAGCGAACCCGCCAGGAACTTCATCTCGCTCGGTGAAATGGGGACATAATCCCAGGTCAGGACCATCGAGCCGTTGTAGAGCTTCAGGAACAACTCGACGTCTTTGACGAAATTCCGCCGGTCCATCGGGCGAATCGTCACTTCGAACCGCTCGGCCACCTGCTCGGCGATGCGCCCCAATTTGCCGTCGATCTCGGGCATCTGGTCGATATGCCCGAAGTACGCGAGCAGATCCTGCGCCTTCGTGAACCCGCAGGCCTCGAGGAGTTGGGGATAGTATTCGGGGTTGTAGGTCATCATGAACGTCGGGGGACTGTCGAATCCCTCGACGAGCATCCCGCACTCGTAGTTCATGGACGGATTGACCGGCCCGCGGAGGCGGGTGAGGTTGCGTTCGGCCAGCCAATCGCGGACAGCCTCGAACAGCGCCTGGGCGACCTCGACGTCGTTGATGGACTCGAAGAAGCCGAAGAAGCCGCGATGCTCCGTGTACATCTCGTTGTAAGCGTGGTTGACGATCCCCAGAATGCGCCCCACGACCCGTCCGTTCCGGCGGGCGAGGAACGATTGCGACTCGGCCGCGTCGTAGAAGGCGTGATGCTTGTAGCCGACCAGTTCGGCCTGCTCGCGGCGGAGCGGCGGGATCCAGTTCGGGTCGTTCTGATGCAATTGCCAGGGCAACTGCAAAAACTCCTTCCGCTCGCGGCGAGTTCGGACTGGCTGGACAACGACTTGCGACATGGTTGCTGTCATGACTCGCCGGGACCTGCAGGGTTCGTTCTCAGCCTCGAATCTGCCGATTTCGCGATCGATTCGCAAGGGGGTGGTTATAGGGCTCACGGACATAATTCCCAATTCCCCGAGGCCGGGTTTTCGGGCAAATCTTTACGCGGCCGGCGCGCGGCCGCTATGCTGATTGTCGGCAATCGACGGCGTCGAGCGAGACTTGCGAATTCGTCAGCTCGCGCGCCAGGCGATCGCCGGCTGCCCGCCAACCGGCAACTTCGAGCGCGTCCGCCGCCGTCACGCGGGCGCACCGACGAAGCCGGGCCCTCCCGCCCCGCGCGCCAACCGTGAGCCAGCGATGCCCGCCACTCGACTGACCCGCGCGACCCGGTTCGATCGCCGCACACTCTTGCGGGTGGGTGGCCTGGGGCTGGCCGGTCTGAACCTGCGGTCGCTGTTGCGCGGCCAGGCCGCGGCCGCGGACCCCTTGGGCGCCCGGCCGCCGACGATTCGCTCGTGCATCCTGGTCTTCTATTACGGCGGCCCCAGCCACCTCGACATGTGGGACCAGAAGCCCGACGCCCCGCGCGAAGTTCGCGGCGAGTTCGGCTCGATCGCCACCAGCGTGCCGGGGCGGTCGCTCTCCGACCAGTTGCCGCACTGCGCGCGGGTCATGGATCGCCTGGCGATCATCCGCAGCATGCACCACCCGATGCGGAACCACAACTCGGCCGCGGTCGAAGCCCTTTGCGGACGCACGCCGGCCGGCGGCGATCTCGAACTGCTGGCCAACAACTCGGCCACCGACTTTCCCTGCTACGGCTCGGCGCTCAATTACCTGTTGCCGAACTCCGGCCAGGTCCCGCCGCACGTCGCCTTGCCGCACGTGATGTACAACGTCGTCGTGCTGCCGGGCCAAACCGCGGGTTTCCTCGGCTCGGCCTACGAGCCCTGGCAAGTCACGCGCGATCCGAACGCGCCCGACTTCCGCATCAGCGAGCTCGAGCTGCCGGGCCGGTTGTCGCTGGCCGGACTCGAGGATCGGCAGTCGCTGCTCAACATCGTCGATCGCCAGTTCGCCCGGCAGGAAAAGCTGGCCGAGACGGCCGCGATGGATGACTACTACCAGCAAGCCTTCTCGCTGTTGCGCTCGACGGCTGTCCGCGAGGCGTTCGATATCAATCGCGAGCACGACACCACGCGCGAGCGGTACGGCCGCACCACGCACGGCCAAAGCGTGCTCCTGGCCCGCCGGCTGGTCGAGTCGGGCGTGCGGATGGTTTGCGTCTACGATCACGTCCGTAACGGCCTCGACAACTGGGACACGCACGTCGATAACTTCGGCCGCTTGAAGAAGGCGCTGCTGCCACCGACCGATCGGGCCTTCGCCGCGCTCGTCGAGGATCTCACCGAGCGCGGGCTGCTCGATTCGACGCTCGTGATCGGCATCGGCGAATTTGGCCGGACCCCGACGATCAACTCCAGCGGCGGGCGCGACCACTGGCCCGATTGCTTCAGCGTCGTCCTGGCCGGCGGCGGCGTCCATGGCGGCGTCAACTACGGCTCGAGCGACAAGCTCGGCGCCTATCCCGAAACCGATCCCGTCACGCCGGGCGACCTGGCGGCCACGATCTACTGGCGCTTCGGCCTCGACCACGCCCACGAACTGCACGACGGCACCGGCCGCCCGCAGCGTTTGGCGGCGGGCGAGCCGATTCGCAAGCTGTTTGGATGACGAATCGCCGGTGGTCGCTGAAAACTCGCCCTTAGATGGCGACAAAAATCGAACATTTTGCGTAGACTTCCAAGCCTGCGACATTGCAATCCGAAAAGCTTAAGGTCAAATGCAAGCACCGCGAACGTCGGTAACCGAGCACAGTTTCAGGCACTGACATCGCATATTCAAGTATTACCGCCCTTTAATTCTATGAATTCTATTTCGCTTTCGTTGCCTCAGTTGCAGCCAGTTGACCTTAGAACTCTTTGTTCATTTGCGCTCACGATCGCCTATGTTTTCTGTGCGATTGTACTTGTCAACCGCTTTCGAGCCGCCAACGCTCTATCCAATCAAAGTGAATCAGTATCCGCTATTAATCACTCCATTTCGATTGGATCGCGCTCGCGATTCACCATATCAGATCTACTGGAACTTATTGGAGTGCTATCGATAGGCTTTGTAATCGTTAGCAACTACCCACTTGTCGAGCGACCGAATTACGAGGACGTTCGGATATGTCAAAATAATTTGCGACTAATAGCCAATGCGCTGGACAACTACGCGCAAGTCTTTGGGCGCTATCCACCAATATCGACGCCTGGCGCCGACGGTTCTCCAGCACACAGTTGGCGAGTGCTGCTATTGCCTTATTTTGGCAAACCTGCTCTAGAACACATTTACGACCAGTACCATTTTGATGAACCTTGGAACGGGCCGTCCAATAGCTCCGTTATCCAATCCGGCGGCGCCTACGTATACCGTTGCAATCGCTGCTCAATTGATCCACTGGGAACGTCGTATTTCGCAGTACAATTCAACTCGCGCACGCATCCTACCTCACAACATCGAACAAACACGGATCGATTCGCCGTCGTCGAAAAAGCCATGACGCAAGT
>JAEUIK010000709.1 GCA_016793185.1 Planctomycetaceae bacterium
AACAGGATCCGCGATTGCACAAACTCGATCAGGTCATGAAACCAGACATAGCCAATCGGCTTCCGGCCGCAGTCGATCCGCGCCGTGACCGCCGCCCCGGGCCGGCTGTAGCTGGGCACGTCCTCCTGCTGGATCTTTACCCGCAGGAGAATCGTATTCCCCTCTTCGCCGCGGACTTCGGCCGCGCCGTGGATCTCTTCGACCGTGCCGACACGCTCGGTGCCCGGATCGGTCATGAGAATGTACTTGACCAGGAGCGGTCGATCGCCCGCCGCGACCTGGGCGCGCTCGACGTGCCCGACGCGATCCTCGGGCAGCTTGATCTCGAG
This sequence comes from Planctomycetaceae bacterium, assembly GCA_016793185.1. GTDB lineage: Bacteria > Planctomycetota > Planctomycetia > Pirellulales > JAEUIK01 > JAEUIK01. The sequence goes on from JAEUIK010000709.1 coordinate 330, forward strand.
TTCCCAGTCTCCCTGCGGATCGGCCACTTCGAGCAGGCGCTGCCCCTTCTTGACGAGCCGGCGATTGAGCGTGCGCTCGACATCCCACGAGGTGATGATGCCGTCGGCGGGGCTCAGGACCTGCAGATTCTGCTGCTCCTCGACGAGGATCTTCAATTGGGCGTCGAGACTCTTGAGCGTTTCTTCGAGTGGGGGAATCTGGGCGTAGACTTCCGCCCGCTGCTTTTCGTCGACTTCCTTGCCGTGCAGCATGTGCAGGAAGGCGTCGATCTGATTCTGGGTCGAGGCCTTCTGCCCCAGGACCCCTTCGATGCGGACGTTGAGATCGGTGTTGCGGAGCTCGGCCAGGAGGGCGTTTTCCTTCACTTCCGTGCCATGCTCGACGTGCAGTTTGGTGACGATCCCGTCGACCTTGGCGAAGACGTTCTGCCGTTTGACCGGCAGCAGCCGGCCGCGTCCCTCGAGCTCGAAATCCTTGGGCACCGTGCAGAGCAAGACGGCCGCCACGGCCAGGGCCGCCAGAATGCCCACCGCTTTCGGGACCGTGTGCGCCCCCAGCGCGTGTCGAGCCTTCCCCAGCGTCCGCCAGACCGGCATCAGGAATAACTGGTGATGCGCCTGCGCGTTGGCCAGCGCCAGCGCGCTGTGCTCGGCCACCACGTCGACCCGGTGCTGCATGCCGGCGCTGGTGCGGGCGTTCTCGATCTGCTCGACGATCAGCGCCCCCACGATATCCTCGCGCTCCGACTTTTCGCCGGGGGGCCGGGGACGCCTCAGCGGCAGCACGATGACCGTCTTCGAATGCGAGTCGTCGACGTAGGCCTGAATGGCCTCTTCGACCTGGGGCGCGAAATCTTCGGTGTCGCCGGTGTACCAGAGCGGATCGCCCGTGCGGACCACGGCGGTCGCCAACCGGTTCAACATCAGCACGGTGTTCGAGCGCTTATCGAAGGTGTCCTGGCCGCTGATGGCTTCGATGCGGCAATGCCGCCCCTTGCGCAGGGCCACGCTCACGCGGTCGCACTCAATGAGTCGGCGCCCCTCGTTGGCGATCGTGTAGGCCGTCTCGCGGAGCTCGAGGCTGGTGTGGGCGGTGCGGGTGAAGTTCTCGAGCTGGCTCCAGAGTTGCTCGCGGTCGGTGTATTGGCGGAGTTGCCGGCTCTTGAGGTAGTCGGCCGCCAGATCCCCCATCTGCAGGAGGAACTTGAGGTACCCGCGCTGCGTTTCGGGGCGGCCGCCGGGGCGCTGGAAGACCTCGACGATCCCCTGCACCTTCTGCTCGACCTTCAGGGGGACCATCACCAGCAGGAATTCGGTGGGATTGCCGGCCTGGTCGGCGCCCGCCGCCCCGGAGTGGGGGGCCACGAGCATGCCGTCACCCGACTGGATGACCTGGTGCAGCATCCGGCCATGTTGCTGCAGGTGCTGCGGATTCTCGGCCAGCCCGGTCCGCTGCAGGTTGATCTGATATTGCAGTTCGAGTGCCCCGGTATCGCCGGGCGCCCAGACGGCACCGCCGATCGCGGCCAGGGCCTGCACGACCCGGTTGAGGAACTCGGTGTAATACTCCAGCGGCGCGACGTCGGAGCGCGAGAGCTCGGCGATCTCGGCTACCAGGCTGCGAATCTGCAGCTTGGTCTCCTCGACGAGTCGGGGGTCCGGAGCGTATTCCCCCTGCTGCTCGCTGCTGGCTGAACTAGTCATGATCGAAGCTCGGGTGCCCACTTTGCGGCTGCGGACTACCAGTTTAAGTGATCTGTCCGGGGTTCGCGCCAGACTTTTTCTGGAAACCGCGCCCCGCTCGGCGGGCATCGCCCCCCGCCAGACACCCCTCGAAACGCCTCAATTCGGCTGTGTCAACGGTACTACGCACGGCATCGCCAGTTCGGACGGCGGGAATTTCTCCCCGGGCCAACTCCAACGCGTGCGAGCCCTCGCGCGCCGGGCGGGGAGCAGTCGTGCGGATTGACGCCGGCTGCCACCAACCGCCACCCGCAGACTCCCCCCAATCGGCAAACTCGTACTTCTGTTCATCGACCCTTGGGTTCGACCCGCTATAGACCGAATCGGGGGCAACCGGAGATCGCCGAGCCTCGCCCCCCGGCACTGCTGCAAGCAGCTCCCCCCACAACGAGGGAGCATGGCGCGCGCTGACGATGACCGAGGCCGTCCGGTCCGCCCGGGATGGGCCTCGCGTGGCGAGAGGCGGTTTTTTTCGGGGGCTGCGCGAAAACCTTCGCCCCCCGTTCCCCTATACTTGCCCACGAAGCGTTTCGTTCACTTCCTTTCGCGCCGAGCGCAGCCCCGTTCCGGCTCCCGGAGTTCTCCTCGCAATGCGCGTGCTGCTGGTCAATCACTTGCCGCTGTGGGCACCGGGCGGCGGCCAGCAAACCGTCGAGTTGGCGACCGGCCTGGCCGCGCTCGGACACGAGGTGCGCGCCGTCGTCGCCGATCGCGCCGGCGCCGCCGGCGACCCGCTGCCGGTTCGCCGCCTGATCTGCCGCGCGGGGGACGCCACGGCCGATTGCTCCTTCGAGTTTCCCGTCGCCACGCGCGAGCTCGCCGGGCACCCCACGTTTGCCGAGCTCAACGCCCGGCAACTGGCCGAGTATCGCGAGCAGTTCCGGAGGCGAATCGACGCGGAGGTCGAGCAGTTCAACCCCGATGTGATCCATGCCCTGCATGTCTGGATCGAAGGGCACCTGGCGTTGGAGACCGGCGTCCCGTATGTGCTGAGCGCCGTCGGACCCGAATTGACCGCCGCGGGCGAAAGCACGAGCCTCCACGCCTTAGCCCAGCAAGCGGCCGAGAACGGGGGACGCATCGTCGTTGCCAACGAGCCGCTGCGGCGGCAAGTCGCCGCGCTGTTCGAGGGCGTGGCGGAGCGTCTCGAAGTCGCTCCTCATCCCGCCATCGCGCGCTGCAGCGCGATCTATCAGGAAGTCGTCGCCGCGCGCCGCGGACTCTGAGCGCGATCCAGTGGCTGGCCGCCTACCGGGAAGCGAACGGCTCGCGCCGCGTCGTCAGCCAGTAGAATGGCAAACCCACTACGATCAACAACAGGCCCGTCAGGCACTCGGTCGGCGCCGCCAGGAACATGCTGCCGATGATGAAGACGTAGCCCGCCAGAAACACCAGCGGCACCACCGGATACCCCCAGGTGCGGTAGGGGCGCGGAGCGTCGGGCTGCCGGAAGCGGAAGACGAAGACCGCCGCCACGGCCGCGAAGTAAAACATCGAGCCCCCGAAGATCGCGTAGTCGGTCAGCACGTCGTAGAGCCGTTTGTCGGGCTGCGGCGTCAGGTTGCCCAGCAGCACCAGCCCGACCGACCAGAGACTCAACACCCCGATGGCCAGGGCCGGGGTGCTGAAGCGCGGGTCGATCCGCCAGGGGACTGAGGACGACGTTGTCGCGCGCCACTGCGAAGAGCACGCGCGGGCCGACGAGGATATTCGAGTTGAGCGCCCCGAAGGCCGAGACCAGCAGCATCGACAGCACCAGCCGGGCGCCGAAATCCCCCAGCAGCGCGCGGGACACCGCCTCGGCGGGGATCTTGGCGGCGGCGATCTCGGACGAAGGCAGCGTCAGGTGATAGCCAAGATTGGCGCCGGTGTAGAGGACGATCAGGAAGAGCACTCCGCCTCCCAGTGCCAGCGGGAGGTTGCGCTGCGGATTCTTGATCTCTTCGGCCACCACGGTGACCTGCCCCCAGCCGTCGTAAGCCCACATGATGCCGGCGATGGCCGAGCCGATTCCGGCCCAGAGGCTCTTTTGGATCGTGGCGGGAAAGAGAGGATGCAGATCGAGCGGTTGCCGTCCGGCGGCCAGGAAGGGGAGCACGGCGAGAAAGATCAAGAAGCCCGCCTTCACGGCGGTTGTCGCCACCTGCACCGCGCCTCCCCAGCGCGTGCCGATGATGTTAATCGCGGCCAGCAGCACGATGCAGCCGACGGCGATCCCCTTTTCGACGTTCGAGGCGGCCGCGGGGCTGAGCTCGGTGCCCGCGTTGTGCAGCAGGTTCGCGACCGACAGCCCGACCGCCGTGGCCAAGGCCGCGATCGCGCCCGAGCGGATCACCCAGAACTCGGCCCAACACCAGAGAAAACCCCAGATCTTGCCGTAGGCGTCCCGGAGAAAGATGTAGGTTCCCCCGGCGTGGGGCATCATCGCGGCCAGTTCGGCCAACGTCAGCGCGCCGCAGAGGCTGATCAGCCCGCAGATCGCCCACAGCGAGAGGATCAACCCGACATAGCCGTCGGTGGCCAGCGCGATCTGGTTGGGCTTGAGAAAGATGCCCGACCCGATCACTTCGCCCACGACGATGGCCACCGCCGCGACCAGTCCGAGGACGGCGGGAAGCTGCTGCGGTTGCTCTCCGGCGGGATGCGACGCGCGGTGGGTCATGGTGGATGAAGATACCGGCGCCCGGCGGCGGCGAACAGCCGACTGAGCGCGGGACGTCGATCGGCCGAGGCGCATCGCTTTGGCTGCGACAACTCCGGTGACCACCGGTCCCTGGTCTTGGCAAATGTTTTGACGTTGCGTCGGCCGGCCGCAGCGAGTTCCGGCGGCCGGGGATATACTGGTCGACTATGTCCACCAACCCCGACGATCTTTGTCCCCAGCCCGACCGCGTGCCGCGCGGCGCGACCGAGCCCCTCGTGCCGGCGATCTATCCGGCGGCCGTCTACCAATGCCTCGACCCGGCACAGGCCAACGCCCTGCTCGGCGGCGAGCTGGCGGGCTACGTCTATCGCCGCGATGGGCACCCCAATGCCGACCTGTTGGCCGAAAAGTGCCGGCAGTTGCACGGAGCGGAC
>JAEUIK010000032.1 GCA_016793185.1 Planctomycetaceae bacterium
GGGCGACCTGTTCGTTGAGCAGCACGACGTTCAACTCGACATTGACCCGATCGCCAGAGAGGATTTTGGAGAGATAATTGTCGAAGCGCCGCCCATAGGCCGCGCTGAGGATCTGTCGAACCCGAGCGTCGCCCAGGTCCCACCGCAGCTTGAGCGGTATCTCGCGGCGCACGCTCTGCAGCGACGGCTCTCGGGAAGCGTCTGGCGTGGCCGAGCGGGCCTGCTCGACCGCGGCCTGCCCCAACGCCCGTCCCATGCGGCGCATCAGCTCGAGGCCTCCTTGCGTCAGGGGTGTCTTGTCGTCGTAGGGGTTGATGTTGCCACAGGCTCCCTGCAAGAACAGGCAGGTCGTCCCGAGCCGCTCCTCGATCAGACTGCGTGCGGCGCCGACGAAATCAGCGCTGTACTCGTAATTATCGGGGCCGAGCACTACCGGATGGCAGGCATAGTGCAAGAGGACGGCCACCGGCTTTCCATCGGCGTCGTCCAGACGCAGCACGGTGAACCTGGGATCGACCGGCTCGGTTTTCTCGCGCTCCGCGTTGCGCCACTGCATCGCCACGCGGCCGTCGGGGAGGTAGCGCCGCCGATTGTGCGCGAGTTCCACCGTGCCCCGGCCAATCGCCAGCGTGACCGGCGCCAGCCGCCGCGCCGCCTCGTCGATCGCCCGCTGCATGGCGACCACGACCTGCGGTCCGAACTGATTCGGACCGTCGCTCGACTCGAGCGATGGAGCGCTGTGGGTGTGGCTCGCCGTCGCGAACAGATGATCCACGCCCGAGCTGGCCCGCACGTCCGCGCGCAACTTCTCCAGCAAGGGATCCTCCGGCGTTCTTCCCAGATCCAGGGCCACGAGCGCCACGCAGGTCTCCCCCTGCTTGAGGACTAGCGCCTTGGCGGTGAGCGGGTCGAGCGTGCCGGTCGCGCCATGCGTGCGATTCGTGTAGCCCCACAGATTGAGTCCGGGAGGAGGCGTGATGTCGGCCGAGGCCACGCCCGCCAGGAGCGGCGCGTCGGCGGCGGCCAATGACCCTGTCAGCCAGAGCGAAGCCAACGCAGCCACCAGGAGGAATCGCGGGCGAGCCATGGCGAACGCCTCGGGCAGAAAGTGAAAGCGGTTGGGGAGATTGGGATCACGGTCGCGGGCGGGTCGAACGTCCGGAGTGAAACATACTCGGGTGCTCGTGTCAAAAAACCCAGCTCATGCTTCGCGCCGTACGACCACGAACCAGGCGTGCGGGCCACCCTCGGAGAAGTTCAGGTCCTGCAAATCGGGCCGCACTTCGAACCGCACCGGGCTGATTGACTCGATTGTCCAGCCGTCGGCAAAGGCCGCTGCGAGCTCGGCCCGCGAAATCCGGCGTGGGCCCTGCGTCCCCGGCTCGGCGTCGCTGAAGCACTGCAAGTAGAGCCGCCCCCCCGGCTTGATGACGCTCGCCAGACCCGCCACGTAGCGGCTGCGATCGGAATCGCTAAAGACGTGGAACAAGCCGCTATCGACGGCGCTGTCGAACATCTCGGGCAGATTCGCCAGCGCTAGCGCATCGACGACCAGAAAGTTCGCCGACAGACCACGCTCGGCGGCCTTGCGCTTCGCTCGGGCGATCGGTTCGGCGAGATAATCGATGCCGGTCACCTTGTGGCCGCGCTCGGCGAAGAAGAGCGAGATGTCGCCGGTGCCGCAACCGGCATCCAGGATCGACCCCTGCACTTGCGCGGCAGCCTCGACAAACGCCCTCTGCGGCCGGCCGATTTCCCAGGGAGCTTGTCCCGCGTAGGCCGACTCGAAGACTGCCTTGGGTACCGTTTCCATCCGTCTGACTCCAGGAAGTTGCATTCCACGCCGGAGGCTCGCTCCGTTCGGCAAATCGTTCACCATGGTACCTCCATCTGCTATGCTCGGGCGACCCGCCTCGCGAATTCGACCGGTCCGGGCACCGTCCACCTGGCGAGTTCGTAGTCAATCGCTCCTCTCCAACCGGAGTGCCGGTGCATGCATGCAGCGAATCCCCTCCGTCAACCGCGCCGGCGGTTCGGCCACGGCCTGAAAGCTCTTTTGCTGGTGAGCGTTGCCGGTCTCGCGACCCTGGCGGATGCCGCCGAGAACTGGCCGCAGTGGCGCGGACCGAGCGGCGACAGCGTCTCGACCGAAACGAACCTCCCCCTCACTTGGAGCGAGTCGGAGCACGTCGTTTGGAAATGCCCGCTGCCCGAGTGGGGGACCAGCACGCCGGCGATTTGGGGCGATGCGATCTTCGTCACCACGCAACAAGAAGAAAAGCTGCTGCTCCTGCGCATCGACGCCCACCGGGGAGAAGTCGTGTGGACGCGCGAGGTCGGCAGCGGAACCTTCGTGCGGACGGGAGGACGCAAGCAGACCAAGTTTCACGAGCTGCACAACATGGCCAGCCCTTCGCCCGTCACGGACGGCGAATTGGTGGTCGCGCATTTTGGCAACGGGGATCTGGCCGTCTACGACTTCGCCGGCAAGCAGCTTTGGAAGCGCAACCTGCAGGCAGACTATGGCGCTTACACGATCTGGTGGGGACACGCCAACAGCCCGGTTCTGGTCGGCGACCTGCTGATCTCGGTCTGCATGCAGGACTCGCTAGCCGACCTGCAGGCGACGCCTTCGCCGAGCTACCTGGTCGCGCACGACAAGCGCACGGGGCGCGAAGTCTGGAAGCAACCGCGCATGACCGACGCCAAGAGCGAAGAGTGCGACTCGTACACCACTCCGCTGTTGCATCATGGGCCCCACGGCGACGAGCTGATCGTAATGGGGGGAAACCAGATCGATGCTTACGATCCGGCCAACGGCGCCCAGCGCTGGCTGCTGGCGGGGATCCCAGGAGGGCGGACGATCACCGGCCCGACGATCGCGCCGAACCTGCTCGGCCGCGGCGTGGTCTTTACGACCCAAGGCATGCGCGGCCCGCTGTTGGCAATCCGGCTGGGTCAGCAGGGAGCGCTGTCGGGCACGACCGACGTGCTCTGGCAAGATCGCCAGGGGACGCCCGACACTTGTTGTCCGGTCGTTTGGGACGATTTGCTTTTCACGGTCTCCGACAACGGCGTAGCCGTGTGCTACGACGCGGCGACCGGCAAGCGGCATTGGCAACAGCGCCTGGGGGGGGACTTCAAAGCCAGCCCCTTGGCCGCGGCTGGCCGGATCTACTTCGTCGCCAAAGATGGCCTGACAACGGTGGTGGCCGCCAAGAGTCAGTATGAAAAGCTGGCCGCCAATCAGCTCGACGACGAAACGCTTGCCTCGCCGGCCGTGAGTGCCGGCAGGATCTATCTGCGCGGCCGGAAGCACCTGTATTGCGTGGGCGATCGTTGACCGCTGACCGACGGCCAGCAAGTCAATGGCCGAGCAACGCCCGCCGGCAGCCCATCAGATCGCCTCGGGCGCGGCATGCTGCCACGAAACCGGTCGAGTTCTCGGCACGCGGCGAAACGTTTCGAGCCAGAGCCGGAAACGGTCGAGATAGATGTACACGACCGGAGTGGTGTAGAGCGTCAGCATCTGGCTGAAGACCAGGCCGCCGACGATGGCGATCCCCAATGGCCGCCGCAACTCCGAGCCGGTCCCGGTGCCGAAGGCCAGCGGCAGCGCCCCCAAGAGCGCCGCCATCGTGGTCATCGTGATCGGCCGGAACCGCAATACGCAAGCCAGATAGATCGCCTCGTCGGGCGAGAGCCCCTCTTTGCGCTCGGCTTCCAACGCGAAGTCGATCATCATGATGGCGTTCTTCTTGACGATCCCGATCAAGAGCACGATGCCGATCAAGGCCATCACGTTGAGATCCGTCTTGCAGAGCAGCAGCGCGACGAGGGCCCCCACGCCGGCCGACGGGAGCGTAGAGAGAATCGTAATCGGGTGGATGTAGCTCTCGTAAAGTATCCCGAGCACGATGTACACGGTCACCAGCGCCGCCAGGATCAGCAGCGGCTCGCTCGCCAGCGAGGCCTGAAACGCCTGCGCCGCACCCGAGAAGTTGCAATGGATCGTGGCGGGGAGGCCGATGTCGGCTTCGGCGGCCCGGATGCGCTCGACCGCGTCACCCAGCGCGGTGCCCGGCGTGAGATTGAAGGAAATCGTGATCGCGGGAAACAGGCCGGCATGGATCACTGAGAGCGGCGTCGAATCGTTCTCGAAGCGAGCGACGGCGCTCAACGGCACCTGGGCGCCGTCGCGTCCCTGGACGTAGATGTGCCGCAAGCTGTCGGGGTTCTGCCAGAATTGCGGCTCGACTCCCATCACCACGTGATACTGATTGAGTTGTGTGTAGATGGTGGAGACATGCCGCTGGCCGAAGGCGTCGTAGAGGGTGCTGTCGATGGCCTGGGGAGTGACGCCCAACCGCGCGGCCAGCGTGCGGTCGATCGTGAGGCGCGCTTGCAACCCCTTGTTCTGCTGGTCGCTGTTGACGTCGACGAGGCCTGGCACGGTCCGCAGCTTGCGAATCAGCTTGGGGCCCCATTCGTTGAGATCTTCGAGGTTGTCCCCCTGCACGATGAATTGATACTGCGAACCGCTCGAGCGGCCGCCAATGCGCAGATCCTGCGTCGGCTGCAGGAAGAGCGTCGCGCCGGGAATCCGCGCCAGTTTGCCCCGGAGCCGGGCGATGACCTCGTCGGCGGTCATCCCGCGCACCTGCGGCGGCTTGAGCGCGACGAACATCCGCCCGCTGTTGACGACGCCTCCGGAGCTCCCCCCTGTGAACGCGGTCACGCCTTGGACCGCCGGATCCGCGCTCACCGCCTCGGCAAAGCGATAAAGCAGCTTCTCCATCGCCTGGTACGAGGTGTCCTGATCGGCCTGAATCG
>JAEUIK010000067.1 GCA_016793185.1 Planctomycetaceae bacterium
AACCGCATCATCGCCGAGATCCCTTTCGACAGCCAACGCAAGGCTATGTCGGTGGTCGTCGAAACGGATCGGAGAGAACGGCGGCTGTACTGCAAGGGGGCGCCTGAGGCCGTGCTCGAGAAATGCGACCGCGAGTTGCGCGGCGGAGCGCTCCAGCCCCTCACCGCCGCGCGCCGCCAGGAACTGGCCGAACTGCAGGCCGAGCTCTCGTCGCGCGCGTACCGCGTGCTCGGATTCGCCGCCGGAGAGAATCCGGAGGTCCGCGACGGAAGTTTTGCCGAAACCGGTCTGGTCTTTGCCGGTCTCGTGGCCATGAGCGATCCTCCGCGCGAGGAAGTCCGGCTGGCGATCGCGCGCTGCCGCGAGGCTGGCATCAAGCCGGTCATGATCACGGGCGATCATCCCCTCACGGCCCGGGCGATTGCCTTGGACCTGGGACTGGCTGAGGCCGGCGACCGCGTCCTCACCGGCCAGGATCTGGCGCAACTCACGCCTTCCGAATTGACCGAGTTGGTGCCGCAAGTCGGGGTCTACGCCCGGGTGTTGGCCGAGCACAAGCTGGCGATCGTACGCGCCTGGCAATCGCGCGACGAGACGGTCGCCATGACGGGCGACGGCGTGAACGACGCACCGGCCGTCAAGATGGCCGACATCGGCATCGCCATGGGAGTGACGGGAACCGATGTCACCAAGGAGGCGGCCGACATCGTCTTGATGGACGATAACTTCGCGTCGATCGTCAACGCGGTCGAAGAGGGTCGGGGGATCTACGACAACATCCAGAAGTTCGTCCACTACCTGCTGGCCTGCAATGCCGGCGAGGTGTTGGTGATGTTCCTGGCCTCGCTGGCGGGCTGGCCGAGCCCTCTGACGGCGATCCAGATCCTGTGGATCAACCTCGTGACGGACGGCCTGCCGGCGCTGGCGCTGGGGCTCGAGCCCCCCGAGCCCGACATCATGCAACGTCAGCCGCGTCCGCTGCGGCAGCGCCTGATCACGCGCCAACTGGGGCTGCAGATCCTCACGCACGGCCTGCTGATTGCCCTGGTTTCGCTGGGGGCATTTGCGTACGTCTACGAAGGTCCGGCGAATCTTAACTTCGCCCGGACGATCGCCTTCTGCGTGATGGCCTGCTCGCAGTTGTTTTTTGCGCTGGCCTGCCGGAGTCAGCGCTTCACGCTGCCGGAGCTGGGGATCGGGACCAACTGGTACCTCTTCGCGGCCATGAGCCTGTCGTTCGTTCTGCAGGTCGGGGCGGTGGCCCTCGTTCCCCTGGAAAAGGTCTTTGACGTCGAGCGGCTCTCCCTTTCGCAGTGGGGGCTGGTCTTGGTACTATCGCTCATCCCCGTGACGATCGTCGAAGTCTTCAAACTGCTCCGCGCCGCTTGGCGTCGCCATCGCCGGGACGCCGCACCGGTCTGAAACGGGGCCCAACTCCATCCTGCTCCACTTCTTGTGCGACCTCCATGAGTCGAACCGCCCTCAACTTTGCTCTCGATGCGTTCTTGCTCGCGATCACTGTGACCCTGTTGTTCGTTTCGGCCGTGTTGCGGTTCGTGTTCCCGCTGCCGACCACCGCCTCCGGTTGGACCCTCTGGGGATACGGCTACAACGACTGGGTGAATCTGCAGTTCGGTCTTCTCTGCCTGATCGCGCTGGCGATTCTTCTGCACGTCATGCTGCACTGGTCCTGGGTATGCAGCGTCGCCCTCACGCGGCTGGCGGGCAAGTCGGCCAAAGAAGCCAAGCTCGACGATGGCACGCGCACGCTGTACGGCGTGGGACTCTTGATCGTCGTCTTGACGGTCGTCGGCCTCTGCGTCGCTGCCGCCGCGCTGATGGTGGAGCGTCCACCGGCGTAGGTGACTGGGGCCGCGATCGCGCCGCGGGGAGAGTCCGTTACTCGTGCGTCCCGCAGAGGGGGCAGGCGGGTTGGCGGTCGGGCGTCGCTTCGAGCGCACTTGCTCCCCGCGCGACCGAGACAATGCCCGTGACGATCACGCACACCGCCGCCACCTGCAATGCGCGCTGGCGCCAGGTGAGCGACAGCGCCGAACCTCCCAAGCCGGTCAGCACCATCAAAGGAACAGTCCCTAGTCCGAAGGCAATCATCGTGGCCAGGCCATGCTGCAGGCTGCCGCTTGCCGCCGCCAGCGCCAGGTAGGCATAGACGAGTCCGCACGGCAGAAAGCCCGTGAACATGCCGGCCAGAAAATAACCGGTCGCGCCGGTTCCCCGCAGGAGGGGACCGAAGAGGCGGGCCGGCAAGCAGCCGGCCGCCGCGGTGAGGCGATTTCGTGGTAGCAGTCCGGCCGCGGCCAGCCCCTGCACGACAAGAATGCAACCGGCGACGATCGCCAGGGCTGCCTGAATATTGAAGGTCGTCGGCGCCAGCCGCGCCAAGCGCAGACCGGCGTAGCCGACCATCGCTCCGGCCGCCGCGTAGGTGAAGATCCGGCCGCTGCTATAGAGGAGTTGTCGCGCCAGGTTCGACCGC
>JAEUIK010000071.1 GCA_016793185.1 Planctomycetaceae bacterium
GCGACGCCTTGCTGACGGCCGATACCCCGCAGCATTTGGCGGTGCCAGCCCAGGCACTCAAGGAGCGCCTGCCGGGCGTGCTGCCGCGGAGCGCCGCGGTCGCGGCGGTGAGTTCACAGGCGGCCCGCGAGCACTGGCTTCCCGAGTTTGCCGACGCGCAGAGCGCGCAGTTGTGGGAGGAGATCGTGGCCGAGTTCTGGCAGATCGTCGCCGACTCGCAGGCTCTCCCCGAGCGGCGCTTTCGTGCGGCGGCGCTGCTGGCCGATTACGATCCCGACGATCCGCGTTGGAGCGAAGCGGCCTTTCTCGTCGCCCGGCAGCTCTCCCGCGAGAATCCGCTCTATCGCGCGGAGTGGGCCGCGCTGTTCGAACCCGTGCAGCAAGCGCTGGTCGAGCCACTCTCGCGGATCGCCCTGGATCCGGCCGAAGCAGCCGCCGACCGTGAGTTGGCGACGCAGCTGGTGGCGCATCTGGCCGGAAGTCAGCCCGACGTGCTGGTGGATCTGCTGGTGCGGGCGGAACCGCGGCAGTTCGAAGTGCTGTTTGCGGCCGTCCGGCCCTTTGCGAGCCAGATTCGGCCCCGGCTCGAGCAAGTCATCGCGGGCGCACTGCCGGCGAAGTCGACCGAGGTGGCGCGCGACGATCTTGCGCGTCGTCAGGCGAATGCTGCGATTGCGCTCCACCGGCTGGGAGATGCCGAGGCGCTGTGGCCGTTGCTGCGCCCCGCGGAGGACCCCAGCGCGCGGGCGTTTATCGTCCATCGCGCGAGTCTGCTCGGCGTCGAACCGCTGCCGTTAGCCGAGCGCTTGCGGAGCGAGCCGGAAGCCGGAATTCGGCGAGCGTTGCTGCTGACGCTGGGGAGCTTCGCTCCCAATGCGCTCCCGCCAGCCGAGCGCGAGACGCTGGTCGAGTGGACGCTGGCGCGATTCCGCGAAGATCCCGATCCAGGCGTGCATAGCGCGGCCGAGTGGCTGCTCAGGCGGTGGGGACAAAACGAGCGCGTGCGGCAGCTCACCAGCGAGTTAGGCGCCGCGGCGCCCGCGAGCGGCCAGAAGTGGTACGTCAATCGCGAGGGTCACACCCTGGCGATCACCGTCGGCCCGGTCGAGTTCCGCATGGGCTCGCCCGGCTTGCCCAATCCCGAGCTCGGCCGCTCGAACGACGAGGCGCTGCATCGCCGCAAGATTGGGCGGACGTTCGCCCTGGCCACCAAGGAGGTGACTGACGAGCAGTTTCGCCGCTTCCTCCACGCTAATCCGAGCGTCAATCAGCAGCGCGAGTCGAAACGAGCCGATGATCCGACAGTGCCCATGGACCACGTCACATGGTACGAGGCCGCGCAGTATTGCCGCTGGTTGTCGGAGCTTGAAGGAGTCAGCGAAGAACAGATGTGTTATCCGCCGCTGGCGGAGATCAAAAGTGGCATGACGCCCCCGGCCGACTACCTCGATCGCACCGGCTATCGTTTGCCCGAGGAGGCGGAGTGGGAGTTCGGCTGCCGGGCCGGCACGACAACCAGCCATTCGTACGGCGGCGCAGAGGATCTGCTGGGCGAGTATGCCTGGTTCGCGGGCAACGCCCCGGCGCGGTCGCAGCCCGTCGGGTTGCTTAAGCCGAATGACCTTGGGCTATTCGATGCGCACGGCAATCTGGCCGAGTGGTGCCACGGGACGTACTTCTACTTCTTTGGACGCGGAACGCAGGACGTCGGCGATTTCACCCCGCTGTCGGATACGAGCAGCCGGATGCTGCGGGGGGGATCGTTCGCCAGCCCGCACTACCTGGTGCGTTCGGCCGACCGCTTGGGGTATCAGCCGTTGTTCCACTTCAACTACCTGGGGTTCCGCATCGCGCGGACGATTCGGCCGGCGGAGCCTGGCCACGCGAAGTGAGAGACGCCGGGAAGTCGAGCCGGCCGACGGTTACTTGCTGGCCGGGCCGGATGTGCGGGCCAGTTCGTCCGCGGCGGTCGACGTGAGGAAGAGGTGGCCGCGGCCCCCCATTTCGGCGATCGAGATCGTGGTGGGAATGCTCTCGCGCAGCGCGGCGATGTCGTCGCGGTCGGAGACCATCACCGTATGGGGATGATGGCGGAGAAACTCCACGAGCTCGCCGGGATTGTGTCCCTGGAACTGATGGATTCGCTCGTCGGGCAGGTAAAAGATCAGCGATTCCTCGCGCCGGCCGAAAAAGATGATCGGCATCTGAGCGTTGCCATACTCCTCGCAGATGGTCTGCGCCTTGACCGCCAGCGAGCGGCTGCGGGCGATATCGGGATAGAAGTCGAGGAACGCATAGGCCATGGCGAACCAGGCCACCGCGCCGGCGGCTAACCAGCTGCGCAGCATGGGCCGCAGCGCGCCGCGGGGAAGATAGAAGAAGAAGAACGTGCCGGCCGCGATCAGCGCGCCGTCGAGGACGAACCCGAAGTTCCGGCCCCCACCCATCGCCAGGTCGACGATTCCCACGACCGCGACTCCCACCATGCCCACCTGAATGATCAGCTCCGGCATGAACGCGCGGGTGCGCTGATAGATCGAGCCATGTTCGTCGCGCCAGATGAGCACTTCGAGCAGTTTTCCGCAGAGCAAGCAGAGCGGTGGCAGCGCCGGAATGATGTACGGCGGCAGCTTTCCGCGCGAGAGCGAGAAGAAGACCAGAATCCACGCGGCGACGAGCGTCAGGTACCCCAACTGCGGCGTGCGCAGGGCGCGCACCCGCGCCTGCGATCCCAACAGGAAGTTAACGAGCGGTCCCAGCAAGAGCGAGGCCGGGAACATCCCCAGCAGCAGCACCGGGATGTAATACCACCAGGGCTGGTCGTGGCTGAAGTCGGTGGTGAACCGTTCGATGTTGTGCCGCCAGAAGAAGTACTCGAGAAACTGCGGCTCGCGCAGCGACACCGCGACGAACCAGGGGAGCGCGATCATTGCTCCCGGCGCGAAGCACAGCAACCAGTCGCGCCACGACAATCGGGCGCCGCTTGCCGACAACCACCGCGCCGCGAACAGCGGGGGCAGAAACAACACGATGGCGAGCGGCCCCTTGGTCATGACCCCCAGCCCGCAAAAGACGCTGGCCGCGACGCACCAGCCCGGGCGGACGCGGGGCCCCTGAATGGCCAAATAGCCGCACATCATCGTCAGCGTGACGAGGCACGTGAGCAGGCCGTCCATGAGAAGGAATTTTCCCCCCAGCGCAAAGCCCGAGCAAAGCATCAGCGAGAACGCCCCGATCCAAGCGGCGCGTTGTCCGACAAGCCTGCGACCGATCGCGTATGTCGCCAGCACGGCGGCAAAAGCGGAGGTTGCGCAGGCGATCCGCGCGGCGCCGTCCGAGACTCCAAACAGGTGATAGCTGGCCGCGGTCAACCAGTACAACAGCGGCGGCTTATCGAGATACGGTTCGCCAAAGCGGCGCGGAACGATGTAGTCGCCGCTGCGGACCATCTGCTCGGCGATCCGCGCGTACCGGCTCTCGTCCGGCTCCAGCAGCGGATACGAGAGATGCCCATAGAAGTACACGAACGCCGTGGCGATCAGGATTCCCCAGGCGATCGCGGCCGCGCGTCCCTGCCAGGCGGGCTGCTGCAGCCGCGCTGCAGCCGCGGCATCCTGGGGCGGAAAAAGGCATTCCGACCACCAGAACCGGGCGAGTCGCGCCAGCCAGCAGACCGGCCGGATGACGCTTTTCGCCACGCCTTCGCGCACCCGTCCGGCAACATGGTTGCTCTGCCAGTGCCACGCCGGCGGTCCCTCGGCCGCATACGTCACTGGAACTTCGACGATCTTGGCTTCGGCCAGCCGCAGCCGGGCGAGCACTTCGTACGGAAAAAAATCGTCGTCGGCGATTCCCGGGAACGCTGCCAAGAATGACCGGCGAAACACCTTGAGCCCGCAGCCAGGGTCGCGGACGCCGGTCCGCAAAAAGAGGTTGGCGAGGAGCGCAGCTCCCCGGTCGAGCGCTGCGATGGGGCCGGGCCGCGAGGCACGACTGCGATATCCGTGGACCACGTCGAAATCCTCGGTGAACGGCAGCAGCCGGCTCAGTTCGCCGAGGTCGTACCGGCCGTCGCCCGCGGCGACGACGATCCATTCGTGCGTGGCCTGCAGGAGCGCCGCTTGCCAGTTGCGAGCCGACGCCGACTCGCGCTCAATGATTTTGACCGCCAGCGGAAGGGTCGCAGCGAGGAGTTTGAGTCCGCTCGCGTTCGCCGCGTCGGCAAGCAGAAGGATCTCGCAGCGACGCGCGAATCTGGCCAGCGCCGCCTGGGCGGTCTCGAGGGCCTGACGCGTTGCCTGGTCGTCGGACCC
>JAEUIK010000072.1 GCA_016793185.1 Planctomycetaceae bacterium
GGCGTGATGCTGATCAACACCAGCCGCGGGGCGCTGGTCGACACCCAGGCGGCGATCGATGGGCTCAAGTCGGGCCAGATCGGTTACCTGGGGCTCGACGTATACGAAGAGGAAGAATCGCTCTTCTTTGAGGACAAGTCGTCGCAGGTCATTCGCGATGACGTCTTCGCCCGGCTGCTGACGTTCCCGAACGTGCTGGTGACGGGGCACCAGGCGTTCTTCACGCGTGAGGCGCTCGCACAGATCGCAGCCACGACAATGGCCAACATCACGGCCTTCGAGCGGGGGGAACCGCTCGTGAACGCCGTCTAGGTGACGGGCGTCCCCGAGACGCGGCAGTCATTCCCCAGCGCAACCATCAGGCTCGGCGATTGCCACTCGCGACCTGTGCAGCCCTGGCAAAGCGAGTGCCACTCGACTCACAGTCGAATTCGTCAGCCAGCGAGTTAACTCTCGCTCCCCTCGACGGTTCATCTTCCCAGTGAGCGGTTTCGGCGGTCGCTGGCGGTAGGTTCGCGCTTTGCCACGGGAGTACCAAGCATGCATGTTGACAATCCCTACGCGGCCACTGCGGCGCAAACGATTGCCAGCCGGCATCACGCCCCGCGGCAAACTCTGCGACAACCACTCTCCCGCACGATGCTGGGGGTGATGAGAATTCCCTGGATCGGTTTGGCCGGGGCTGTCTATGGGCTCCTGTTGGCGTTGTCCGGGAATGGCGACGTATCCGAATGCTTTGGCCTTGGCGTGGTTGGCTTCATCGTCGCATTTGTCACTGCGGTTCCAATCGCCATACCACTCGCCTGGCTCTCGCGGGGCCGTTGGGTTGGCCTCTTGGCAGGGCTGTTTTCAGGAGTCTTCTCGACGGCGTTTCTCTTCGGCGAACTTCACCCGGAGCGCGTGGTTGTGCCCGGTGCTATTGGTCTGGTGCTCGGTGGACTAGGGGAGTTGGCAATCGACTTTTATCTGCGACGAGACGGGATTTGGTCGCGCGAACGAATCGATGGCACGGGGTTGAGCGGAGTCGACTAGCCAACATGCCCACGGCGAGCGTGGGCATGGCACCCGAGCTTCACTTTGAGTGCGCAATTAGAAACGCCTCACCCGTCGGTGGCGTCTTCCAGATAGGTGTAGCCGCCGAGGCCGTCCTCGTAGAACTTGAGGAGCTGGCCCGCCTGTTGGTATCCGAGACGTCCCTCGCGGACGGCCGCCTCAACGTCGGTCCGCAGCTGCGAGACCAGGGCATTCGGATCGAACTCGACGTAGGCCAGCACTTCGCGGACGGTATCCCCCTTGATGACCGCCTCGAGCACCACGTCATCGTTGCCGTCGAGGCTCACGTGCACCGCGTTCGTGTCGCCAAAGAGGTTGTGCATGTCGCCGAGGATTTCCTGGTAGGCGCCGACGAGGAAGGCCCCCAGGTAATACGGTTCGTCCTTGAACGTGTGCAGCGGCAAGGTCCGCTTCACGTCGCGGAGGTCGATGAACTGGTCGATCTTGCCGTCGGAATCGCAGGTGATGTCGCCCAGCACGGCATGGTGCGTCGGCCGCTCGTTGAGGCGATGAATCGGCATCACCGGAAAGAGCTGCTTGATCGCCCAACTGTCGGGAATCGACTGGAAGAGCGAAAAATTGCAGAAGTACGTCTCGCTCAGCAGGGCGTCGAGGTTCTGCAAATCCTCGGGCACGTACTCGAGCTGCCGCACGAGACGCTGCAGCTTGCGGCAGATGGCCCAATACAGGTTCTCGGCCTGGCAGCGCTGGTCGAGCGGCAGGTAGCCGCCGGTGAACAGGCTCATGGCCATGTCGAGCGCCTGCTGGGCGTCGTGGTAGCTCTCCACGGCGTTGCGGACGTTGAGGTTGTTGTAGGTATCCCACAGGTCGATCAGTGGCTTTTCGGCCTCTTCGCTGACGGGCGGGGGGGATTTGTCCTCGCCCAATCCCGAAACGCCCAACACGTTGAAGATCAGCGCCGTGTGGTAGGCCACGATCGCCCGGCCGCTTTCCGACACGATCGTGGGATGCGCGATGCCCGCCTCGTCGCAGATGCTTTGCACGTGGAAGACGACGTCGTTGGCATATTCTTCGAGCGTGTAGTTGACGCTTGATTCGAAGTTGGTTTGCGAGCCGTCGTAGTCGACGCCGAGTCCGCCGCCGACGTCGAGGTACTGCATGTTGGCCCCGCCGCGGGCGAGCTCGACATAGACGCGAGCCGCCTCGACCAGAGCTTCCTTCACATGGCGGATGTTCGGGATCTGGCTCCCCAGGTGGAAGTGCAGGAGCTGGAGGCAGTCCTCCATCCCCTTTTCCTTGAGGTGGGCCAGCACTTGCAGCACTTCGGTGACCGTCAGGCCGAACTTCGAGCGGTAGCCTCCCGACGATTGCCAGCGCCCCGCGCCGCGGGCGGCCAGCTTGACGCGGACGCCGAACGTGGGGCGAACGCTGACCTTCTCGGCGTACTTGAGAATCAGGTCCAGCTCGGTGTACTTCTCGACGACCGGGATGACCTTGCGCCCCATCTTGGTGGCGAGCATCGCCATCTCGATGAACTCGGCGTCCTTGAAGCCGTTGCAGATGATCGGCGTTTCATTCGAGGCCACGGCCACGACGGCCATCAGCTCGGGCTTCGAGCCCGCCTCGAGGCCGAAGTGGTAGGGCCGGCCGAAGTTCAAGACCTCTTCGACGACCTGCCGCTGCTGGTTGACCTTGATCGGGTAGACGCAGAAATAGCGACCCTTGTAATCGTGCTGCGCGATCGCGGCGGCGAAGGCGTCGTGGATCTCGCCGAGCCGGTGCTTGAGAATGTCGGCAAAGCGGATCAGGATCGGCAGGTCGATCCCCCGCAACTGCAGGCGGTCGATCAGTTGCTTCAGATCGATCGCCCGGGCCGGCGACTTGGTGGGGTGGACCTGGAGGTGCCCCTCGTCGTTGATCGAAAAGTATCCTTTACCCCAGCGGGTGACGTCGTAGAGCTCCGAGGAATCGATGATCGTCCACGGCTTGGCCGCGTCGTTCAACGAGCTGTGACGACTGAGAGTAGTGCTCATCGTGGGGTAACGTTCCCTCCGGGGAATGAGGCGGCGTCGGACCGTCCTGCATTCTAGGCAGGTTGGATCGCTCGGCCAAACCAACAGTTTGTGAGCAAACATGAATTGTGACAAGATCAGCAGCCGGTTTGGCACGCCAGTTTTTTGGCGGCCCCCGCGACCGGCTACGCCGTGAGGACCGCGATGTCGCTTTCAATCGACTGGCAGACGAGCGTCGCCGCCAGCGCCTTGCACGCCGCCGAGCGGCTGACTCGGCAGGCGCCGGTCGTCGATGCGCGGGTCGCCGACGCGCTGGTCGAACAGGCCGCCGCGTTGGCGGGCGAGCTCGCGAATCTGGGAATCGACGCGGCTGCCTGGTGGGCTCAGCAGTTGCCGCTGGCGGCCACGCCCGTCTCCGTTCGCGAGCGCGTGGAGATCGGCCTCCGTAAGGCCTTCGGGAGCGCCGTCGCCGGGCGCGCCGCCGGTCCCCTCTCGGGGCGCGTCCTACCCATCGAGCAGGCTCTGGTCCGCGCGATCCCGGCGGTTTCCAGCGAATTGGAGCTGCGACTCCCACCCTGGCGGCAGCAGTGGGAAGCCCGGGGGCCGGGCTTGCTCTACGGCATACGCCGGCTCACGGAGACCGATCTGCTGCCGGAGACGGCGCGCGTCGCGCTCGTGCACCCGGCAGCGGGAGGCGCCGGCCGGGCCTTCGCGCCTTACAATCTCGTGCTCTGCGAAGCGACCCTGACCGACCCGGAGCCGCGCCTCCCCGAGCTGGTCCGGCTGGGCTGGCTCCTCGCGCAGTTGAATCTCGACTTGCCGCGCTACGGCGATCGGCTCCCCCGCGAACGCCTGGCGCGAGCGGCCGCCTGGGGCCTGGTGCCGATCACGCTGGCGGCCGCCGAGGATGCCGAGCTCGCCCGTGCCGATCGCGCGGCACTCGAGCTGGCGGTCGCCCAGTGGGAACTGGGAGGTCCCGGAAACCTGAGCGGGATTCTGGACACCTGGTACGGCGTGTACCGCGATTCGCGTCCTGACTTTGGCGCCAGCCTGGTGGCCTTGGACGCGATGCTCGAGGAGTAGGATCGAACCCCTTCCCGAGCGACGCTGCGGCGCGCGTCGGGCTACTTCAGGGCCAGCGGCCGCAGCGCAAAGCCGGCGGTCGTTCCGTGGATCTTGTTCGTCGTCGCGACGTAGCAGAATTCGTAGATCTTGTCGCGCGCGAGGTCTTCGAGATAGTGGAACTCGCCGATATGGACTCCCTGCTCGATCAACAGGTACTTGTGGACGGGAATGAACGTGTCGGAGCCGGGCGGTGCCGGATTCACCTCCAGCCCGCTCGTATCCGCGCAGATCATCATCGCGCCGAACTTTTCGACGAGGTACTTGGCCGTTTCGAGGGTGATGCCGGCCGAGTCGTGTTCGGCGAGGTTCCCAACGTCGGCGCCATCGGCCCCCCAGTAGCGCAGCACGCCGGTGCGAATCAACACCACGTCGCCGACCCGCAATTGCACCCCTTCGGCCGCCAGCGCCTGATCGATGTCGCCGGGCGTGATGGCGTAGCCCTGGGGGAGCGCCTCGGCCCCCTTGATCGCGGCGATGTCGAGGAGCACACCGCGGGCGACGATCGGCGGAATGGTGGTGACGTCGCACTTGCGGACGCCGAAGTTGCCTCCCCAGGCGGCTTCCTGAAAGCCGTTGTACCAGTGGTTGTCTTCCCCCACGGTGACGTGCCCCAGCCCGTCGATCTGCGTGCCGACGTTGTCGCTGATGAACAGCGCACAGCTATGCCAGCCTTGGCCGCTGGGATTGACCGAGGGATCGGTGAAGGGGTTGTCGGCCTGGCGCTTCACCCCTTCGGGACCGCGAAACGTGATGACCTCGCAGGGAGAGTGACCGGGCCATTTGTAACTGTTGCGGCCGTAGCCGACCCCAAGGTCGAAGACGCGCCCTTCTTTGGCCAGGGCCAGGGCGTCGCGGCGGCTCTCGTTGGTCATCGCGTTGAGCGAGCCGACCTGGTCGTCGGCGCCCCAGATCCAACCCCAGCCGACCCCCTCCTTCCAGCCGGCGCTGGCTGCCGCGGGCTCCTGGCCAGCTTTGCTGCCGGGCGAGAGGACCAGTCCTGCCGCCAGACCCACACCACCCAGCACCAGACCGCCGATCCAGCTGCGCGCGTTCATCGCATGACCCTCGAGTAGAAAGCATTGCCTGCGAAGCGCGAGCCATTCTAAGACGCCGCGCAGCGGGCGACAACGCGGCCCGCTTGAGGCTCAGGCAGGCGTATCGACGCCCGGGTCGAAGCGTGTGAAGGCCCAAGCGACCAGCGGGACGGTGGCCAGCGCCGCGGTGGCGGTCACCAGCCAGATCGCAATCCCGCCGGCGACCAGCGACTCGCCGCAGACAAAATAGGCGGCAACTCCCGCCAGCCCGGCCATGAGCAGCAGGGCCGCGAACACGAGTCCCTTGCAAAACATGATCACGATAAAGCGCCCCACGCTCTGCAGGTCGCCGATGTTGAAAATCATCGAACGGGAGGGGAACAGCAGGAAGAAGGCGTTTTCGACCCCGCACAACAGCAACGCCGCGAACGGTACAAAGGCGACGGCGGCGGCCGCAGGCAGCCGGGACTCGGCCACCGCGATTCCCATTCCGGCCAGCGCCGACCAGAGCGTCAGCGAGACAATGGCGACGGGCGTCAGCAACTCGCCGACGGCCAGGCCGAGCGCACCGATCGGCAGGGTCTTCAGCCAGGGGACGTTGTCGATGTCGCCGCGAAAGTCATAGCGGACCGTGGCCAGGAGGATGAACAAGAGGTAAACGCTGATCGACCCACCGGCCACGGCGCCGACCTTGGGGTTGTAGAGGCCGAGCAGGAGCGTCACTCCAAACAGAATCGGCGGCAACAGCCAGATGAGTTTGCCCGTGCGGAGCGCGGTCGTTACTTGTCTCCAGAAGGTCGGGCCGGCGCCTCCCCACCAACTCACTTGGGGGATCCTTCCCAGGCGATGCGCCGGCCGCACCGCGGCCAGGCGCCGACCTTGCTTCACGCGTTCCAGCGCCGCATAGCGTTGTTCGCTGGCGACGAGCGAGCTTTCGAGGTAGTTGGCATCGAGCGCAAACGCCGACAGCACCAAAGCCACGTCGATGGCTGCGGCCAGGGCGAGCCAGACCAGTGCGGCCGGGTAGCCATTGGGGGCAATCATGGCCTGGGAGAAAATTTCGAACGGCGCCAGCAGCACCCGCACGCCCAAAGTCGCCGTGAGCTCTTCTCCCCAGGCCGGCAGGTCGTTGAGCGAATCGGGGAGCGGAGGCGTTTGCGCGGCGATCAGGCCGACCACGGCGAACAGGCCGGCGACAATTGCCAGTCGCCCCCAGCGCTGCACGCGCTGGCCGACGACCAGCCCCGCCATGGAGATCACGATCTGCACGAGTTGCACGAACACGAGCATCAGGACCAGCCCCGGGTACAACGTCCAGAAGCTGTGGGCCTGCCGCAGCAAGGCCAGGCCGACGAACAAGGCGCTGAACAGCGTTCCCAGCAGCTTGCCGGCGAGTTTGAAGGTCAACAGCTCGCGGCGCGAAAAGGGACCCGGAAACAGAAAATCGATCTCGGCCGGCGTGAAACTGATGATACCCGCCCGCAACTGCAGCAGGCACGACACCGTGTAGGCCAGCAAGAACACGGGAACGGCCACCGGCAGCCAGGTGGGCGTGCCAGGGCGGCCAAAATTGCTCACCACCAGGCTCCCGAGGCTGCCGCAGATCCACGAGCCGAGGACGAAGCCGCCGATGACAAGGTACACCAGCCCGCGGGGGCGTCGCGCGCCGCGCAGCAGCGAACGCAGCACCGCTTTGGCGCGCAAGTAGCCGAGTTTCAGCAGCGCTTCGTGCATCGAATTCAGCCGTTTCCGCCAGGGCGATCGGAGCCGGTGTCGGTCGCCAGCGCGGAGGGATCTTCGGTGACGCGCAAGA
>JAEUIK010000073.1 GCA_016793185.1 Planctomycetaceae bacterium
TCCCGAGCCCCGGGTCTCAGACTCGGGGAGCTGAGCGGCGAGGAGGCGCTGCCGAGAAAGCAGCGGCCGAATGCGGCTAGAATGGGCTCATGGGGGAGAATCCGTACAAGGCGGAAAGGGCAGAGGTCGGAACCACCGCGCAATGGAGTCCGCGGCGATGGGCGACCACCTGTGCGCTTGGCGCTGCGATGGCCCTGATTTCAGGCGGTCTCATCACGGCTATCGAAACGTTTAGGCCGCTGTGGTTTGGCGACGCCAACCCGGTAGCATCCAGACTCATAGTTGCCACGCTGCTGACGGGGTTGGTCGGCGGATTCATCGCGGCAATCCGTGGCGCGATTGTCTGGCTGAATCGCGTTCGGCGAAGGTCCTAGCGCTCGATTGCCGAATATCTCCCTCCCACCCCCTCCTTGAACCCCCCTTACCCCTCATGTTAGAGTCGAGAAATTTTGCACCCAGCGCCAACTGTAGCCGAGGCCAGTGGCCTCGGCTTTTAGCGGGATCTTAAGCATTGGAGGCAGGGTTTGGGGTCGAGAGTGGGGGCGCCCTCACTCCGGCCCTCTCCCGGCGGGAGAGGGGGGAGGAGACGGCCGGCCTCGGAGAGGCCAGCTACAGAAGAAGTCCGACGCGGAATCGGCCTCACCGAGGCCGACTACCGAAGACGAAACGCCCGACGTCACTGACGTCGGCTACAGAAAACGACGAAGACCGGCCTCAGAGAGGCCAGCCACAGAAGACGTCTGCAGCCTAGGAGTCGAACCGCACGTGCCACGTCGCAACGATATCCACAAAATCCTGCTCATCGGCTCGGGGCCCATCATCATTGGCCAGGCGTGCGAGTTCGACTATTCGGGCACGCAGGCCTGCAAGGCCTTGCGCGAGGAAGGGTACGAAGTTGTCCTCGTCAACTCGAACCCCGCCACGATCATGACCGATCCCAACCTGGCGGATCGGACCTATATCGAGCCGCTGACTTGGGAAATGGTCGCCAAGGTGATCGAGGTCGAGCGCCCCGATGCGCTCTTGCCAACGCTCGGCGGACAGACCGCACTGAATATCGCCATGGCCCTGGCCAAGCATGGTGTGCTCGAAAAATACAACGTCGAAATGATCGGGGCCAAGCCCGACGTGATCGACAAGGCCGAAGCCCGCGACCGCTTCAAGGCGGCGATGGAAAAGATCGGGCTCGAGGTCTGCCGGGGCGAGACGGTCCACGATCTGGATCACGCCCGGCGGGTCCTGGCCGAAATCGGCCTGCCGGCCGTGGTTCGTCCGAGCTTCACCATGGGAGGCAGCGGCTCGAGCATCGCCTACAACAAGGAGGAGTTCGACGCCCTGGTGCGGCGTGGCCTTGATGCGTCTCCGACCACCGAAGTCTTGATCGAAGAATCGATCATCGGCTGGAAAGAGTACGAGATGGAGGTGATGCGCGACGTCGACGACAACGTCGTGATCATCTGCTCGATCGAGAATTTCGACCCGATGGGTGTGCATACCGGCGACTCGATCACGGTCGCCCCCGCGCAGACGCTGACCGACAAGGAATACCAGCGGATGCGCGACGCCTCGCTGGCGGTGATCCGCGAGATCGGCGTCGAAACGGGGGGCTCGAACATCCAGTTCGCCATCCACCCGCACAACGGGCGGATGATCGTCATCGAGATGAACCCGCGCGTGAGCCGCTCGAGCGCCTTGGCCTCGAAGGCGACCGGTTTTCCGATCGCCAAGATCGCGGCCAAACTGGCAGTCGGCTACCGCCTGCACGAGCTCCCCAACGACATCACTCGCGAGACGCAGGCTTGTTTCGAGCCCACGATCGACTACGTCGTGACCAAGATCCCGCGATTCGCCTTCGAAAAATTCCCCGAAGCCGACTCGACCCTCACCACGCAGATGAAGAGCGTGGGCGAGACGATGGCCATCGGCCGGACCTTCAAGGAGTCGTTCCAGAAGGCGCTCCGGGGCCTCGAGGTCGGCTCGTTCGGTTTCGGCTGCGATCCCAAGGACCGCTGGGGAACGCCGCAGCAGCCGAATGGCGACGAGATTCGCGCGAAGCTCTCGATCCCCAATTCGGAGCGCGCCTGGTACATCCGCTATGCCTTCAAGCATGGGATGACGATCGACGACGTCCATGCCCTGACGAATATCGACCACTGGTTCCTCGACAACCTCTACCAGCTTTACGAGTTCGAGGAGGAGCTTCGCGCCGTCGGCAGCCTGGAAGCGGTGAGCGACGAGATGCTCCGCACCGCCAAGCGCTATGGCTACTCCGATCGGCAACTGGCGACGATCTGGGAGACGACCGAGCCCGACGTCCGCGAAGAGCGGAAGGGGAGGGGAATCATCGCCACGTTCAAGTCGGTTGATACCTGCGCGGCCGAGTTCGAGGCCTACACGCCGTACTTCTACTCGACCTACGAGGACGAGGACGAAGTGCCGCCGAAGCCCGCGGGCAAGAAAAGGATCATCATTCTCGGCGGCGGGCCCAACCGCATCGGCCAGGGAATCGAGTTCGACTACTGCTGCTGCCACGCCAGTTTCGCCTTGCGCGAATTGGGGATCGAGTCGATCATGATCAACTCGAATCCCGAGACTGTCAGTACCGACTACGATACCAGCGACCTCTTGTTCTTCGAGCCGCTGACGGCCGAAGACGTGCTCAACGTCTGCGACGTGGTGCAACCCGACGGCGTGATCGTGCAGCTTGGCGGGCAAACCCCGTTGAATCTCGCCCGCGCCCTGGCCAACGCCGGCGTGCCGATCATCGGCACCAGCGTCGACACGATTGAAGACGCCGAGGACCGCGAGAAGTTCGAGCGGTTGCTGCGGCGGCTCGGCCTGAATCAGCCCCCCAACGGCATCGCCCGCACCATGGCCGATGCCCGCACCGAAGCGGCCAAGATCGGCTATCCGCTGCTGGTCCGGCCGAGCTTCGTGCTCGGCGGCCGGGCGATGGAGATCTGCTACGACGTGGCGCAGCTCGAGCGGTTCGTCGTCGAGGCGTTCCTGGTCGCCCAGGGACAGCCGGTGTTGATCGATCGCTTTCTCGAAGACGCGATCGAGGTCGACGTCGATTGCCTGAGCGACGGCCGGCAAACGATCGTCGCGGGGATCATGGAGCACATCGAAGAGGCCGGCGTCCACTCGGGCGACTCGGCCTGCGCGATCCCTCCCTTCAGCCTGGGCGAAGAGGTGCTCGACGAGATCCGCGCGGCGGCCGTGGCGCTGGCTGAGGCGCTCCGCGTCAAAGGCCTGATGAACATTCAGTTCGCCGTCAAGAAAGAAGACGGCGCGCATCGGGTCTACGTGCTCGAGGTCAATCCGCGGGCGAGCCGTACGGTCCCCTTCGTCGCCAAGGCGATCGGCATGCCGGTCGCCAAGATCGCCACCAAGATCATGGCGGGCGTGAGCCTGGCCGAGCAGGGGATCGATCACGCCCCGACGCCGACGCATGTCTCGGTCAAGGAAAGCGTCTTCCCCTTCGTCAAGTTCTACGGCGTCGACATCGTGCTCGGTCCCGAGATGCGCTCGACCGGCGAAGTGATGGGCATCAGCGACACCTTCTCGATCGCGGTTGCCAAGAGCCAGCTCGCAGCCGGCGTCGTGCTGCCCAAGGAAGGCAACATCTTCATCAGCGTGGCCGAGCGGGCCAAGCCTCACGTCGCCGGCCTGGCCAAGCGCCTCGACAAGCTCGGTTACGAGCTGATGGCCACCCGCGGCAACGCCCGGCTGATCGACGAGGCGGGCATCAACGTCGAACTGGTCAAGAAACTGCAGGAAGGGCATCCCAACCTGCTTGACCACCTGATCGACGGCCGCATCCGTCTGATCATCAACACTCCCAGCGGCACGGGGGCCCGCACCGACGACGG
>JAEUIK010000095.1 GCA_016793185.1 Planctomycetaceae bacterium
TCGAGCTGGTCGATTTTCCACTGCTGCGCGCCGTCGCCGCGACGGGCAAGCCGGTGATCATGTCGACCGGCATGGCCGCCTGGGAGGAGCTGCGCGAAGCGGTGGCGACGCTCGAAACGGCCGGCTGCCGCGAATTGGCCCTGTTGAAATGCGTCAGCTCGTATCCGGCCACCCCGGCCGAAATGAACCTGCGGAACATCCCCCTGCTGGCCAGCAAGTTTCACGTGCCGATCGGACTCTCAGACCACACGCTGGGAACCGACGTGGCCGTGGCGTCGGTCGCGCTGGGGGCGTGCCTGGTCGAAAAACATCTGACCCTGTCGCGCGCCGCGGGGGGGCCCGATGCCAGTTTTTCGCTCGAGCCCAAGGAGTTCCGGCAACTGGTCGAGTCGGTCCGCAGCGTCGAGCAGGCGCTGGGGTCGAACGAATACCGAGTCAGCCCTCGCGAGGCGGCCAACCGCAAGCTGCGGCGCTCGCTCTACCTGACAGCCGACGTTCCGGCCGGCGCCCCCCTCGAAGCGGGACAAATTCAGGCGCTCCGACCCGCCGAGGGGCTCCCTCCTCGGTACCTTTCCCAAGTTCTGGGACGACGGGCGAGGCGGGATCTACTCCGCGGCACGCCCCTGACCTGGGATCTGCTCGAGCCGGTTCCGGAGGGGTGATCTCAGGATCACCCACCAATGCCCAGGCTGCCAGCCGGTCGGATCTGCCTCAATGCCTTGTCTCGAATTGAAACAGCTTCCTCCCAGTTTGAGTCGCCATGGGGGGCGGTCATCCGTCGGGCTGCGGTGCCTCCGGATCTCGCCAGCAGATCACAAGATCAAACTGAATAAGTGGTTGCATTGTTTTGAAGGCGGGCATGACCTGGGGGGAGGCCATGCTTCTGGGTATCGGAGGCACAAACGGTACATTCCTTGCATTCCGAGGAGAGCCGCCGTTGTCGGGGGGTGTGCAGGGTCAAGAGCTCGTTGTGCGTTAGCGGGCATAGCCGACCCGTATTTTGGTAATTTAGTGAAAATAGTGGATGGGATGCCGGCAAAACCTGTCCATCCTGAAAGTTGCGACGTTGCTCGCGGCAAGTAGTTAGTGAGCAAATGGTTAAAACGATTTCTTTGTTGCGTTGAAATCCCGATCTGCCTACAATCGGGGCTACCAAGCGGATTATTTGGAGAAGCTTTCCTTTTTTCCGCAAACTCACAGATCAGGGAGGTCCACTTCTTCGGAAGTCGGGAACCACGATCCAGGGAGACCTCATTAGCGAGGCACCACGAACGGGTGGTGAACGTTGGAGCTGCATGGTTAGCGCACGGCAATCAGTCTGATGTCTGCGAATCCAATCGCGACGCAGGACGAACTGCCCGACCGCGTGCCTGATAACAACTCAAGAACAACAACAAGATTCCGGCGACTCGACCGGCCAGAGTCGAGTGCCGCGGGCTCAGTGGGGGATCGGTTGGTCAGCGTTTGAGAGGATGCAGGGGTTGAGCGGACGAACTGGGTAGGACAAGGCGTCTTGTCACCCGATGTGCGTGTGGGAATCAAAGCTAATGCGATAAAAAACGCGTTCGTGCAGGTGGTATGGCAGGGCCGATTTGGCTCTCCTCCCGCCAGGCGACGCGCTGCAGCAACCGGGACGACCGTGCAGTTTCGCGGTGTGCGGTCCCCGTGAAGAGGCCTCTCCGATGAGAGAAGAAATCCAAGACGCCCTGGCCGCGCCTGCCGATTATGTGGGTGGGCGTGCCGATTCGATCGATTGGGTTCTCGGGCGCGCCCCGAAGATTCGTCGCATCGCGCAACATGTCGAGCGCGTTGCCGACGTTCAATGCACGGTCCTCATTTCTGGAGAGACCGGTACCGGAAAAGAGTTGTGGGCCAACCTGGTGCATCGTCTTGGACCGCGCGCCAGCCGGCCGTTCGTGCCCGTCAATTGTGCCGCTCTGACCGTCAGCCTGGCCGAAAGCCAGTTGTTTGGCCACGAGAAGGGAGCATTCACCGGGGCCGCCGGCAGCTCGTACGGCGTGTTCCGCGCGGCGGATGGAGGAGTCGTTTTCCTCGACGAAGTGGGGGAAATGCCGCTGGAATTGCAGCCCAAGCTGCTCCGCGTGCTGCAGCAGCGCGAAGTGACTCCCGTCGGCGCCGCGCATCCGGTCAAAGTCGACGTGCAGATCATCGCCGCCACGAACCGCGATCTCGAACGCGAGGTCGCCGCGGGCCGGTTCCGCGAGGATCTCTACTACCGGTTGAACATGGTCGAGCTCCGCGTCCCCCCGCTGCGCGAGCGGCTCGAAGATCTGCCCGACTTCATCGAGTTCTTCTCCGAACAGTACGCCCGGCGCTACCAGCGCCCCGTCTGGCGCCCTGATCCCGAGATGCTCCGCGAGTTTTGCGAGTTCAACTGGCCCGGCAACATTCGCCAGTTGTCGCACATCATCGAGCAATCCTACGTGCTCGACTGCGCTCCGGCGCTCCCCGATGCGCCCGCGGCCGGCGTGCGCAGCAATCAGTTGCCGCATCTGAACCTGAACCGCTTGCGGAATGAGGCGGTCAAGCAGGCGCTGCGCGTGACGCGCGGCCACAAGGGGCGCGCTGCCCGGCTCCTCGGCGTGCATGCCAACACGCTGACGCGCTTGTTGGGACAGCTCGAGCAGCAAACCGGCGACGCGAACCTCATCGAGGTCGATACGGCCGAGTCCAACTAGCGCTCGCTCCCACCGGCAGTTCACGTCGGCCGGCAGATGATCGGCCAGGGCTTCTCCTCCACCGTCGCGCGCGTTCGTCGGTGGGGCTTCTTTGTCACGGCATTTCTTCGCAGAGCGCACCCTTGATGCCGCTCCCCACAGCGGCGCCGGTTCGAAGCTGACGCTCTGTTGAGATCGGCCGAAGGTGCGCTGGCGACCTCGCGGGGTCCCAAACAGAGCTCCGCCGGGTGGCGCCAGCGGTTGGTTCGGTTGCAGCCCGGCGGGATCTCCATTCCTGGGGAGTCTCTCCCCCCACGCGCCCCGCTGGATCGGAATCTGGATCCCCGCCGCAGCCGGCTTCGTTCGGGCGGGACTCGCTGGGTTCAGCGCCCCGCACCTGGGGCAGCATCTTCATTCGGCGAAGTTTCGTCCGTTTCGGGCGTGCACCGGTGGATTCCGGTTTTGATTGGCGCGCTGAAAAGCTCCGCATCGAGCTTCGTCTGCGGATTTCTCTTGGCAGTCACCTGGATGGTGAAGTTTCACCGAGATGAGGATCGTGTTTCTAACCGTTTGCAATGGAATGGGATAGGTATCACTGACCAGGGCGACTTCACCGTTCTGGTGATGGTTTCCCTATTTCTCCCGTCTTGTGCCGGCGATGCGTGAGCTTCTTTAAGTGATTTATTTGTAATCACTTACGTAAAACAAAAATTTTGCAATTTTCATTGGCATATCGCTTGCCTATAGCCGACCGGCACTAGTCCCTGCCGGGGCTAGTTGCAGGGGTGCGGTGCGTCCTCACCGGCGCGCGTGCTCGGCACTTCAGGGCTTTGGTTCGGGGTGGGGCAGGACTCGAGATCGGTCCGGCGTGCGGCCGAGGTTGTCCGGCGCGGAGGAAGGCGTCGGCAGCGGGCTTGGTCGCGCCAGGCGTGTCGGTTCGCTGCCCCGGGGGTTGGCCGTCGCACCCAGAGCGGCAGGGGTTCGTTTCCGAAATCTCGTCCGAGAACAGCAATGACGCATTCACAGCAGGAATTGGCTGTGTCGCAAGCCGATTTGGGAGTCGTCACTCCGCAGGCCATCGGCGGCCAGTTCCAGTGTCTCGTGGTGGCCACCCGCGCCGCGCGTCGCGACGGGCTGTCGTCGGCCGCCCGCGATGGGGGTTGGGTCACGGTCAGTTGTCGCGATGCGGCCGAAGCGCGGCATTGCGTGCAAACCATGTACTTGCAATTGGCGGTGGTGGATCTCGATGGGGCGGGGGGGGCGGTGCCGACCGGCTTCCCCGAACTGGTCGAGTATCTGGCCAGCGTCAGCGACCTGTTGCTCGTCGTGTGCGGCCACGAAGGTCGTCCGCACGAGGAGCTCTGGGTTCGTCAGTTGGGGACCTGGCTCTACCTGCCGGGTCTCGAGGACGGCTCCGAGCTGGCGACGCTGTGCGGCGAAGCTCGGGAGCTGGCCGAGCGGATGATCGCCAGCCGGCAGGTTCCGGTGAAGCCGTTGGAACTGTCGCGGCAAACGAAGTCTTAGCGTGTGAGTCTGCGAGGCGACCACGAGTCGCTTAAGTCGTTCATCGTCGAATCGAGTTGGTGAAAAGCTAACTGCAGAAAGGGATGCCCATGTCTCAGTACAGCCATCTTGCGGCCGAGTACGAACGTGAAGCGAACGTTGAGTACACCCGAATCGCTCCCCCGCGGCGCCATCGCCCGTCGCGCCCGAGCTACGCTCGGAGCGGCAGCCGTCCGACCGCCTACAACGGCATTCATCGTCGCCGCAAGAAGCACTGGACGTGGTAAGCGTACCGCGTCTGCGTGCTTGATGCGTGCCGACGCGTTGCGATCCACCCCGGAACAGGTGGAAGCGGCGTTCTCCGCGCTTACGCAGCAGAGAGGAAGAGCAGGGGGCGTTGGTGTCAGTTACATGTCTCAATCGTCTTATCTTTGGAGGTAGGCCTTATGCCCTACGTTACTCGACACGCAAAGCTAATCCTGTGTGTCGCCTGTGTGTTGACTTTTGCAACGAACGCACGTGCGGCAACCGTGGTGTGGACCATCGACACCGCGGCATCTTCTCTGGGGCTCGTGGCCACAGGCCGAGCGCCCGTCTCGG
>JAEUIK010000096.1 GCA_016793185.1 Planctomycetaceae bacterium
CGCTGGCTGCTCCGAGCGATCGTTGCCAACACGCTTGTTGCCACGGCAATTCTGCTGGCAACGACGGCCCTGACCACCCTGGTTGGGATCGTTGCCGAGCGGGGCCGCGACCGGCTGATATTGGCATGGGTGTCGCCGTTGTGTGCGATTGCCTCGCTGGCACTGATCGGGATCGTCGCACGACTCGGGGGCTTCCGGCCGACGAATCATCGTCACCGCCGCGGGGCCACGAAGGCCGCAGAGGTTGCATCTGGATCCGCCGAGCGGGTAGATTGACACGCGCCCCGGAGACCGCATTCGCGGCCCTTGTCCAGGCTTTCTGTCGGCGGCTGCCAACCGCTTTATTGCTGGAGTGCGAGATGAGAACCGTATCAAGCCATCGCCGCCGCCCCCGTGCCCTGGTGCTGTGTGCGGCGCGCGAGCAACACCGTCGCCGGGGAATCATCCTGCTCTTTGCGGCGGCCGTGTTTTTCCTCCTCGTGGTACTGGGCCTGACGCGCACGGCTGCCCGCGCCACCGAACAGGACTCGCCCACGATCAACGCCGAGGAGATGGCCAAGAGCATCACGATCTATCGCGATAGCTACGGCGTGCCGCATATCGACGCGCCGACCGACGCCGCGGCTGCCTTCGGCATGGCCTACTGCCAGTGCGAGGATTTCTTCTGGCAGGTCGAAGACAACTACATCCTGGGGTTGGGACGCTACTCGGAAGTTTACGGCCGCAAAGGGCTCAACTCCGATCTCTTGAACCGCGCGTTCGAAGTCACCAGCACGTCCGAGGCGGACTTTCCGCAGCTCGAGCCGGAAGTCCGCGCCTTGTTCACGGGCTTCGCGGAGGGCATCAACTACTACCTCGCCAAGCATCCGCAGGTGAAGCCGCGCCTGATCAAGCATTACGAGCCGTGGTACGTCGTCGCCCTGGGGCGGCAGTTGATCCTCGAGCTGGCCTTCCGCTTCACGCACCTGTCGGGCGAGTTCATGCCCCGCAGCACCAGCGAAATCTGGACCGTCACCGGCGGGCTGATCCCGCCGGAGGCCACGGCCCACATCGGTTCGAACGCCTGGGCCATCGCCCCGTCCAAGACCAAGTCGGGCAAGGCGATGCTCTACATCAACCCGCATCAGCCGTGGTTCGGCTTCGGGCAGTTCTACGAAGCGCACCTCCGCAGCGCCGAGCGCGGCGGCTGGAACTTCGCCGGGGCCACGTTCTTCGGCAATCCTTTGCCGGGTCTCGGGCATAACGAGTACCTCGGCTGGTCGTTCACCACGAACGAGCCCGACATCGCCGACGCCTGGGTCGAGAAGTTCGAAGATCCGCAGGATCCGTTGAAGTACAAGTACGGCAACGAAATCCGCACGGCCAGCGAGTGGAAATCGCCCATCAAGATCAAGATGGGGAGCAAGGTCGAGGAAAAGACCTACACCTTCCGCAAGACGCACCATGGTCCGTTGGTCGCCAAGAAGAGCGACACCGAGTTCATCTCGGCCCGGGTGGCCAAACTCTACGATGGCATGCTCGCCCGGCAAATGCTGCAGCTGATGCGGGCCAAGAATTTCAACGAGTTCCGGGCCGGCTTCGGGCAATTGAATTTCCAGTTCATGAACGCGACCTACGCGGATCGCGAGGGGAATATCTACTACCTCTACAACGCGACCATTCCGCGCCGCGACGCGCAGTTCGACTGGACCAAGCCCGTCGACGGCTCCGATCCCCGGACCGAATGGAACGGCTATCACCCGATCGACGAATTGCCGCAGGTGTTGAATCCCCGGTCGGGCTTCGTGCAGAACTGCAATTCGACGCCGTTCACCACCACCGACGACGACAATCCGGGCATCGGCGACTTCCCGCGCTACATGTGCGAGGATCGCCACGACGACAAGCGCCGCGCCAAGATTTCGCGGATGCTGCTCCGCGAGATGAAGGACGTCACCTTCGAAGACTGGCAGAAGGCCGCGCTCGATACCAAAGTCTATTGGGCGCTGACCGAGCTGCCGCGGCTGGCGCGGGAACTGGATGAGATCGCCCGCACCAGCCCCAACATCGCCAAGCAGGCGGCTCCGTATTTCGAGCACCTCAAGCAATGGAACTGCGAGGTAACCAACGATTCGACCGAAGCGCCGCTGTGCGCCGCCTGGTACGAGGAGCTCTACGGCTTCGGCTATCCGGCCGAAACGCTCAAGCCCGAGTTCCTCAAGGATCCCAAGGCCAAATTCACCGCCCTCGTCCGAGCGGCGGGCAAGCTCAAGGGCGTCTACGGCGATTGGAAGGTCAAATGGGGCGACATCTATCGCATCCAGCGCCATCCCGACGTGGCCGACTTTTTCGACATCCCCTTTGACGACAAAGTCGCCAGCTTTCCCTGCCCCGGCCTGATGGGACCGCTGGGGTGCGCGTTCGTCGTGTACTACACGCCCAGCATCAACATCCCCCTGGTCAAAACCGTCAAGAAGCACTACGGCGTGGTGGGCAACACCTACATGTCGACGATCGAGTTCGGCGACAAGGTGCAGGCCACGACGCTGACCCAGTTCGGCCAAAGCGGCGACCCCAAGTCGCCCCACTTCATGGACCAGGCGGCGCTGCTGTCGGAGAAGAAGTTCAAGCCTGAGCTGTTCTACTGGGAAGACGTCGTCGCGGGGGCCAAACAGAAGTACCACCCGGGCGAGGAAGTGCAGACCGCGCGGAAGTAACCGGCAGGGTTGCTCGGCCGGGTACTGGTTAGCGCGAAAATCTCCGACGTCGAGCGCATCGGGAATTCACCTATGCGCAGCGTGGCAGACTGGTGGTTTTCTCGGCCCAGGCGGGGGAGTCGCGATCGGTCGACCGGCTCCGGGTCGGCCGCGACCAGCGATTCGTAAGTGCAACGCCTGAATCGATATACCGTATTGCTCAGATTTGTACGCGACGGCAGTGCGATGACGGACTCTGGCCGTTTTCTCCCGCACGATCCCCCCCCGCAGCCATGCTCGACTAAAGCGCGACGACGGCGCATGTGTGCCGAGCGTCGCCGACCGTCATAACCCGCGCTATGGACCCTGCGCTCGGTCGCGCTTTGGCGCCGTGCGCGCCGTGCCGTGGTCTATGCTTCACCCAGACGTGGGCGACGGTGCAACTGGTCCGCGACGCTTACCCCTGCAGGTCGTCACTGGACAATTGACCCGACCCGAGCGGCAAACCATTTGCCACGGGCCCTCGTTTGCGTACTGTTGCGGTACCCCGCATGGGAAATGCACCGCAATCCCGACTCCCAGTCCCCCCACTGCCCGATCCGCGGATCCAGCCGTATGAGCAAGCGTGACGAAATTCAGGCGACCCTGCGCAACTTCATCTTCAGTCAGTTTCCGGCGGCGCGCAAGCACGGCCTGGCAGAGACCGATTCGCTGCTGGAGCTGGGCGTCGTCGATTCGATGGGCGTCCTCGAAGTCGTGGCCTTCCTCGAAAGCGAGTTCGCGATCACGCTGACCGACGACGACCTGATGTCGGACCATTTCGAATCGATTGCCTCGATCGCGGACCTGGTCCACCACCGGTTGCAGGAGAGCGCGCTGTGAACTTTCTGGTGCATCATCTGCTGCGCGCGAGCGCGCGCGTCTATCCGCAGAGCGAAGCGCTGGTCTGCAACGAGCAACGGCTGACCTACGCCGAGTTCTGGCAAACGACGATCGCCCTGGCCGGCGGCTTGCGCGCCGCGGGAGTGCAACGCGCGGATCGCGTCGGGGTGCTGCTCGATCCCTCGGTACCGCTGGCGGTGAGCTTGTTTGGCGTCTCCTGCGCCGGCGGCGTCTTCGTGCCCATCCACCATGGGCTCTTGGCCGAGCAGGTGGAGCACATCGTCACCGATTGCCAGATGCGAGGGCTGATCATCGATGCCGAGCGGTACGCAAAGCTGGCGCCCGTGCTCCAGCGCTGCGCATCGCTGGACTTCGTGGTGATCGTGGGAAGTTCGACCGCGGCGCCCGGATCGCTGCCGCATTTCAACTACGACGAGCTCTGCGCCCGCGACGCGGTCCGCGAGTTCGACGAGGTCGCCATCGACAAGGATCTGGCCGCGATCCTCTACACGTCGGGCTCCACCGGCAAGCCCAAGGGCGTCATGCTCAGCCACGCCAACGTTGTGGCCGGGGCGTCGATCGTCTCGGACTATCTGGGCATCACGCACGACGATCGGATCCTGGCCGTCT